>JAHFEP010000107.1 GCA_023248415.1 Nitrospirota bacterium | reverse complement strand
CATTTTTCTTGCAATAATGTTATGCATAACTGCTTGATAATATTAGGAATAAGAATTATCTTTTTTTCTTGACAAATTTATCTGAATAATTTAATATCTGCTACACTCATTTTAAACGTTGGAGATTAATTCTAAATTCACAATAAGGGTTTATAGGGAAGGGAGGTGGTTTTCCTAAAGGGGGAATAGATCCTTGTCAGTTTTATATAGATGATAGGGGAAAAAAAATTTTTAGTTGTAAATTTAGAAAGGAGGATGTAAGGAATGAAGAAATTGATGATTTACAGTTTTGCGTTAGTTGTTTTACTTGGACTTGCTATTAATCCTTCAATCAGCCTTGCAGCAAGGGCAACCCCAGATTGGCATGTTGAAGAGGCAGCTCCAAACGATGCACCACTTCAGGACCCAATGCTGATGTATAATGCTGGTGGTGTAGACGGCGCGGTTGCAATTATCGGGCAGCCGAGCATGAGGACATACAGGCATATCTTAGTGGGTGTTGACCTGCACGAGCCTGTATTTTCTGGTACAAACGCAGGCAACAAGAACGGCACACCAGATGGCAAATATCTCTATGTCAATGACAAGGGTGCAAATACCATTGGTGTAATCAATCTCCAGACAAGCTTTATGGAGAGGATTATAGGCCTTCCATTCCCCTTCGGTATCCACCATATCTCAATGAGCCCGGATGGCAAGACACTATTTGCAACTGGTGAGCTGACAGGCAAGATGGGCAAGGTAGATATAGCAAGCGGTAAGACAATGGTGATTGATGTTCCACCAGCGCCGAGCGCTCCAGACTATCTTGATGTAACAAAAGACGGCAAATTTGTATTTTCAGGAAACTATTATCACAGCACAACAATGGTTTTCTCCACAGACCCATTCAAGCTTATTAAGGAGATTCCAGTTGGAAAGAACCCGCATGGACACGACATTACAGCAGACAATAAGTATGTGCTTGTAAGCGACAAGCTCTCTTCAACAATGACCATTATTGACATTGCAAAGCAGGCAGTAAAAAAGGTTATCCCAACAGGCGCAGGTCCGCTCCACACTGTTATGGATGCCTATTGGACAGACGGCAAACCCTATGTGCCAAAGGCTGGGGTGCATGTTACTCCGGATAAGCTTATGTCAAAATACGCTTATGAGAGCTGCTTTGTTGCAGATTCAGTTGTTAAGGTTGATTTAAACAAGCTTGAGGTTGTTGATGAATACCCAGTCCACTACAGGATTGGTCATATCAATATCAGCGCTGACCTCAATTATGTTACAGCGCTGAACAAATTCTCCACAGGTCTCTTCAGCCCATCAGGCATTGTTTATCCTGTTAACTTTGAGGAGATTGATGTCAATGAGAAGAGCAAGACCTACGGCAAGACCTTAAAGATTACACCTGTTGACGGTGAGCCTCACAATGCAAAGTCTATCTTTGCATCCTTTGTTAAGGACTGGACAATGGGACAGGCAGAAGAGGCAGGCCTGATAAAGAAGGCAACACCAGCATTGCATCCATTGCATAAAGGCTTATCAAAGGTTTATTATATGCCAAAGGATACAGAAAAGGCCGGTGTTGTGCAAAAGGGCGATGTAAAAGAGGTTCATTTAAGGGGATTCTCTTATGGGTATGTCCCAAGAAACATCAGGGTAAATAAGGGCGACAAGGTAAGAATCATATTTACTAACATTGATAAGGCAGCAGGTCTTACAAAGAACCCGGATGTTACCATGGGCTTCACCATACACGGCCCTTATGGAATGCAGACCAATATAGCAGCGCCTCGCGGCGTATCAGTTGTAACAGAGTTTGTTGCTGATATTGCAGGCGAGTATGAATTCTACTGCCAGCACTTCTGCGGACCGCTCCATCTTGAGATGAGAGGCACATTCTTTGTTGATGGTCCAAAGGGCCCTGCATCACTTGCAGTTGGAGACTATGATGAGGCCATGAAATACAGAGGCCTCCTGCCAGCAGGCGAGAAGGTAGAGGTAGGTAGAGTAGAGAAGCTGTAATTTAAGCTGAATAAAGTTGCTTTTAAAATAGGGCATACTCCGTTAATTGTTAACAATTAACTGTTAACTATTGACTGTGGGTATGCCCTATATTCTTATTATCAGAGGATTGATTGAATGAAAAGATTAGGCTTGATTTTCTTCCTTATTATCTTATCAATAGGCTGCAGCAATAGTTCTTCAAAGCCGCCAAAAGAGACCCCTGATATGGTTGTTAATAAATACTACGGCTTCATCAGCACAGGCGGCATGAGGGCTCTTTCTGAAGCCTATAGACTGACAACTGCAAAAGAGAACAAGCTTACAGAGGATAGGTTTAAGGATATTGTAAGACGCTATCCAGAGGGGATGAAGATAAAGGTTCTGGGAACGGATGTGCAAAAGAATAATGTTGCAAAGGTAACCTGTGAGATGAGCATGCCCTCATCCTTTGGCGAGCATGTTACCGAGAATCATATCTATCTCAAGCTGGATAAAGAAACAAATAGCTGGAAGATAGATTTTACTGGCGAGCTTCAGGATGATACAGTTCAGCCTGAGGAGAAAAAGGGATAATACGAATATAGGTCTTATAAGTCCTATATGACCAATAGAAGGGGGGAAGGGATGTTTGGAAGGATATATGATTGGTTTGATGAAAGGACAAGTATAAAGCAATGGATAAACAAACAGCTTGAGTATCCTGTTCCTGACCATGTCAATCTTCTTTATTGTTTTGGCGGACTTGCCCTGTTTATCATACTTCTTCAGACCATATCAGGCGTTTTTATGCTCTTCTTTTATGTGCCAAAGCCAGAGAATGCCTTAGAAAGCATCTTTTATATGAGCAATTCAGTGCCTCTCGGCTGGCTTATAAGGAATATACATAGATGGGGGGCAACAATCCTTGTTGCAATGGTATTCTTTCATATGGTGAGTGTTTTCCTGCACAAGGCATATCAAAAGCCAAGGGAATTAAACTGGCTCTCTGGACTTTCAATGTTCATTGTGGTGATGTTCTTTACTATTACTGGAAGCATCCTGCCTTGGGACTGGAGAGGCTACTGGCTGCTGGTATTATGGACAGATTACGTCGGGAGCTGGCCTGTCATTGGGGAGAGATTGAAAGATCCAATACTTGCTGCCTTCACAGTCGGCCGCAGTTTTATTACGCACATCTGGATTCTGCCTTTTATCTCTATCCTGTTTCTTTTTATACATTTTAAAATGGTCAGGAAACACGGCATCTCCGGGCCGTTATAGAACCTATTGAAGAATAAGTCCTATAAGACCTATTTCATTGATGAGGAAGGGGGAAGGTTATTATGAAAATGAGAGAGGGAAGAAAGATATTTTTTTTAATAATATTTGCAAGTTTCCTTATTGCCTTTGCTATTCCTTTAATGGCAGAAAATAAAAAGGCAAAGGAAACTGATTACACAGACAAGGATGCATGGAAAGGAAAGGATGCTGAGGCAAAGTCAAATTATGCAATGTACTGCACACCATGCCATGGCGACACAGGAAAGGGAAACGGTCCGCAGGCAGAGGCAATGGAGGTTCCGCCAAGAAATCATACAGACGGCAACTATCTTTCAACAAGAACCGATGACCAGCTTTTAAAGGTAATAAAAGGCGGAGGCCCCGCTATGGGATTTACAAGCAGCATGCCTCCCTTTGATAACCTGCTTACTGATGAAGAAATAAAGGGCATGGTAAAATATGTCCGTACGCTTTGCAACTGTGAATATAAAAAGATAGGAGCCGCAAGATGACAAAAAAACCAGAGCATAAAAAGGGGAGAAGGTTTTATCCCCACCATATGCTGCAGTCAAGCATAATGGTATTTATTGTCTTTGCATTGATATTAGTTCTCTCTTATTTTTTCAGGGTTCCTGCAAATCCTGATATTCCGCCTATGCCTGATGACGGCATGTATGTGCCTGGCCCTGAATGGTACTCACTCTTTTTCTTCCAGCCCTTCTGGTATCTTAAAGGCGGACTAAAGAGATTTGAATCAATAGCAACATTCTACCTGCCGCTTATGATGTTTTTTGCATTGATTCTTGTACCCTTTCTGCACAAGAAAAAGGATGTCGCAGCGCCAAAGAGGGGTCTTGCCAAAAGGCTTCTTATATATTCACCTGTATTTTTAGTTGTAATATTTATTTCAGTTGGAATAGTTAAAGGCAGCTATCAGGCAAAGCTGTACGGCTGCAATTCATGCCACAATCCTTCTATGGGTGTTGGTATGGGGGTGCCGCCTGTTAATGTGGGTGAGTTTTACAGGGTAAATCGTCAGAGACAGATTCAGGTTGGAAAATTTAAGGCTGGAAAAACAGTTGGCGAAGATATGACTGTGGTTCATGGCGCAGCAGAAAGTTATAAGGATGCCAATTGGCAGATGAGGCATATGTATGAGCCGACATTTACATGGTAGTGTGCTGTCCCTAACAGTTCTGTACATTTCTGGTATGTCATTCCCGCAACGTTTTTGAGCGGGAATCTATGGTTCGACAGGCTCACCATGAGCGAGAGGCTCACCATGCATCCTGAGCTTGTCGAAGGACTGGATTCCTGCCAGAGGCATGCAGGAATGACATGATTGTATAAAGCTATTTTATTAGACACTACATTAGGGCATTAGTGAGGTGATTAGTTAATGTTTATGAATTGGAAAAAGATTATTCTTTTTTTTATGGCAGTAATATTTGCGAATAGTAATTCCATTTTTGCAGCTACAGATGATCATGGGCATGAGCAGAAAAAGGTTACTGCGCCTGCTGCTAAAACAGATAAATTATTCAATGAATTTTCTATTCCCACGCCATATTCACAGCCGTATAAGATTGCTGTAGACCATAATAATATAGTCTGGTTTGTGGAGCAGTCAAGCAATAAGTTAGGGAAATTTGACCCAAAGACATCAAAATTTACTGAATATCTTGTGCCGTCTGCAAAGGATATCAGCGCAAACTGGAAGTATTCAGAGACAGAGAAAAAGGCATTTACAGGCGGTTATTCCGTATCTTCAGCAGGAAGCCTTGCAGGCCTTGCAATTGATTCTAAAGGCAATATATGGTTTACAGTCCTTTTGGGAAACAAGATTGGGAAATTTGCGCCTGTCAAAGAAGAGTTCTCTGAATATGCTGTTCCAACCGACAGATCAGGCCCATTTGGCCTTGCAATTGATTCAAAGGATAATATATGGTTTACTGAAAGAAATGCCAATAAGATTGGCAAATGGGATGCAGCATCATCTTCTTTTAAGGAGTATTCAATACCAACCTCAAACAGCAAGCCTGCAGGGATTGCTGTTGATAAGAAAGATAATATATGGTTTGTGATGTCTGATGCAAATAAGATTGGCATGTTTGACCAGTCAACAGGCAAATTCAAGGAATATAACATATTAACACCTATGGCAAATGCCAATGATATTGCAGTTGATTCCAAAGGCAATATCTGGTTTACTGAGGTGAGCACAAACAGGCTGGGGATGTTTTCCACGCAGATGAACAGATTTGATGAGGCTGTTATTCCGAGCATTGCAAGCGTTCCAATGAATCTTGCGATTGATAAATTTGACAGGGTATGGTTTACAGAAAACAAGGGAAACAAGATAGGGATGTTTGACCCGGCCACAGCAATATTTAAGGAGTATGAGATTCCTACTAACCAGAGCTTTCCTCTCGGAATCAATATTGACCATTCAGGCAATATCTGGTTTGTGGAGTCAGACAGAGAGGTGAACAAGATTGCATATATTGCAGGATTGGCAGCAGCGCCGCCAAAGTCTTCTGAAGGTGATACGTTGAGCGCTTCCAAGAGGAGATTTGGCAAACAATTTGTTATAATAACTACAATAAGCGTCATTGTAATAACTATTTTGATGTCTTATTTTTTAATGTCTTTTAGAAAAGCAAGTAAGAAACTATGAAGTTTGCAGTATTCTTTTCTTTTTTTTGCCTCGTATTTTTTCCATCTTTTTCTGTTTCTGCAGAAGAATTAATGAAAGACGCAGACTCAGCATTTTATTTTTACGATGTGCCCACAAAGCACAGTTATCCCGGCGGCATTGCTGTAGATTCAAAGGGAAATATCTGGTTTACACAATACAGGACAAACAAGCTGACTACATTCACAAAAGCAGCATATTTTAAAGAATACGAAGTCCCGACACAGAGTGCAAATCCCTATGACATTGCAGTAGATTCAAATGATATCATCTGGTTTATTGAGCCGGGCGCAAACCAAATAGGAAGATTCAATCCAAAGTCAGGCAAGTTTGATGAGTATGAAATTCCAACCAAAAAGGGCGAGCCGACAAGGCTCGCTATTGATAAAAAAGGCAATGTATGGTTTACAGAATTTGCAGGCAATAAAATAGCCGCTTTTGACCCGCAAAAAAAGAGCTTTAAGGAATATGATATCCCTACGCAGATAAGCCAGCCTGTAGGTATAGGGGTTGATCCTTCAGGAACTGTATGGTTTATTGAGACGCAGGGAAACAAGCTTGGAAGGCTTTCTCCTTTAACAGGGAAGATTAAGGAATACAATATCCCCTTTATATTTAGCGCTGCATCAGAGCTTACAATAGACAAAAGCGGCAATATCTGGTTTACAAGCAAGAGAGATTTTAAGCTGATTAAATTTACCCCTTCTTCAGAGGGCTTTAAGGACTATCCGCTGCCGAGCAGGGGTGTTATTGAGGGTCTTACATCTGACAAGAACGGAATGATATGGTTTTGTGAAAGGTATGGCAGAAGGGTGGTAAGATTTACTCCTTCCACTGCTGCCTTTACAGAGTTTGATATGCCGATGAAGGACAGCAAGCCGATTGATATTGTTACAGATGCGAATGGCAATATCTGGTTTACTGAGGCTGTAAACAATCAGATAGTTAAGATTGATGTATCAAGGCTCGGCGCTTTGAAAAAGGATGAGGGTCTTTCTATTAGATTTACTCCGCCAAAAGAGCTTTTTAAGGAATGACAGGCGTTAATTATTGAAAACTGTATTAATGTCCGCTATGGCGTCATTCCCGCTAAAGCGGGAATCTATGGTTCGACAGGCTCACCATGAACGGAGACAGACATCTGCTCATCCTGAGCTTGTCGAAGGACTGGATTTCACATCAAGTGCGGAATGACAGGCATAAAATAACCAAGTTAAAATTATGAATCTCAATAAAATAATACTTCTCACTGCCCTTGGCCTTCTATTGCTGGCGATATATAATTATAAGCCTCAGGCAGTATCAATTACCATTGGCCAGACAGCAAAGCCTTTTAACATTGAACTTATTGATGGAAGCCAGTGGAGGCTTGAAGGATATAAAGGGTCGCCTGTTGTTATCTTCTTCTGGGCGCAGTGGTGCCCATGCTCTCACAATTCCATGCCCTTTATGGAGCAGGCATATAAAGAGCTTGGCGGAAAGGGAGTTAAATTTCTTGGCATCGGCATTCAGGATACGGAATCTGAGCTTAAGAAATTTATCCAGCAGCACAAGCCATTATTTCCAATGGCCTTTGATTTGAGAAGCAAGGTTGTTGATATTTACGGCATTGTCACAACACCAACCACAATATTTATTACAAAGGATGGAAAGATCGGCGGAAAATATGTTGGTCAGATAAAGACCTATCAGACGCTATCAGAGCCGATTAATAAATTGCTATGAGTACAGGCTTCATCTTTGCCATAATCAGCGCCAGTGGAACTGTTGTAACCAAGACGGAAGAAATAGGCATCCTTAGCGCCTTTATCGGCGGCTTTACTGCCTTCTTTTCCATCTGGTTCTTTTGCATACTCCAGTTCAGCCCCTTTTATTTCGCCTATGTCTGGGGTCTCGCCCTTAAAGAGGGAAAAGATAAGAGCTTAGCTACTTTAAAATATATTGCATTGCCTTCAGCATTGACACTTCTTGGATTTACAATAGCCTTTGTAACACTCGGCGCCTCTGCATACACCATCAGCGCATTTCTCATAACCCATCTTGGTCTTATCCGCCAATTTGCAGGTGTAGAGGTTGGATTAATGGGCCTTCTTATAATTGGACTTTTGAAGATACCAGATGGCGCGAACATAGGAGGATTACCTGTTAATTATAGCATGGCGTATAGGATTGGAGGTCTTCTTCTTGGTATATCCTTTGCCACAATCTATATGCCCTGCATAACGCCTACACTTGCCATTATCCTTACCTATACTGGAAGTGTGGCTACAGTAGAGGAAGGGACGCTGTTGCTAATATTTTATTCTATAGGGCTTTCAACAGCCCTGTTTATTGTTGGCATGGCAGTTGCCGCTATTTTTACTTATATAAAATGGTTCGGCAATAACAAAAAAATCTTTATAATCGTCTTCGGCATCCTTTTAATCATCATGGGCATTATGGCGTATACTGACCTGATGATATACTACAAGGGCTTTATCCTCAGACGATTTACACCAGCATAAGGATATTATTTTTGACACCGCTTCTATTTCTGTGCTAAATTCTTGATATGGAGGTTTTTAAACATCTCAGAATTACTACAAGGCTCATCTTTGCCTTTATTGCTGTTGCTGTAATCCCCATCTTTGTAGCAGGATTCTTAGGAGAATACTTTTCCATCAGTGCACTTGAGGATACCACCCTCCATCACCTCAAATATGAAGTCTCATCCAAGGCCGATGATATAGAAAAATTTTTACGAGGCGTGCATACAGATGTATACTATCTCAGCCAGATACAGACATTAAAAGGATTTATTGATGCAAGGGAAGACAGGGATAAAGGCCCCGTTTATTTATTGGGAAGACTTGAAAGGGAGTTTTTATCCTTTTCAATTACAAAGCCACACTACTATCAGATTCGCTACATAGATAAAGATGGAAGCGAGGTTATCAGGATAGACAGCGATGGAAAAAATTCAAAGATAATACCACAAAATCTGCTTCAATATAAAGGCGATAGATACTACTTTACCGATGCAATGAAGTATTCACAAGGCATATGTTATGTCTCTCCTATGGATTTGAATATAGAGAGGGGAGAGATTGAGATGCCTGAAAAACCAGTTGTAAGATTTGCCACGGCTGTTTTTAATAAAGGAAATGAGAAAAGCGGTATTATCATAGTGAATTTATATGCCAGCTATATTATTGAACAGATGCAGATGATGAATATAACAA
>JAHFEP010000106.1 GCA_023248415.1 Nitrospirota bacterium | reverse complement strand
GGGCCTTTTGGGCCTTTTGTAATGTCAAACTGCACCTTCTGACCTTCTTTCAGGGTTTTAAAACCATCACCCGAGATGGCAGAAAAATGCACAAAAACATCTTCACCAGATTCCTGTTCAATAAATCCAAAACCTTTGGATTCATTAAACCACTTTACTTTTCCTGTTGTCATTGCACAATACCTCCTTTCAATAGATTTTCGCTATAGAGGTTTTGTGTTTTTACGGCATTTGTCATAACATGTAAACCAATCTACAACTAATTTTCATACACTATAGCAGAAACATATCAGTCAGGTCAAGAACAAAATGATTTATTCAAAAATAATTTTTCAACAGCTTTCATAACATCTTCAATTTGAATTGTCTCTGTACATGCGGTTGGATTTTTATCCTTATTGCTGCAATTGCCGTAAAATATAATGCTGTCTTTATTTACAGGGCCTGTTTGCGTGCTTGTTGACCATAAAAGGGCTATTGTTGGAGTCTTTACAGCCTGTGCAATGTGCATTGGCCCGCTGTCTGTGGTAATAAATAATCTGCACTTTTTAATAAGCGCTGCAGAGCCGCGGATGCTAAGCTCACCTGCCGCAATTAAAGGCTTCATCTCCATCATTCCTGACATTTCTATTGCCTTTTCTTTTTCCTTAACACCGCCAAAGATAATTGGTTTAAGATTATATTTCTTATATAAATAATCACCTACTTTTGCCATCCTATCAAATGGCCACCATTTATAAGGCTTACTGCCAAAGGAATGCAGTCCAGCAAAAGCGTCTGTTTGTACGTTATTTTTTCTTAAGAATTTTAATGCCTCATCTTCATCATTTGAATTTAAAGGCATGTCAATATCAAGGCCATCTGATACAACTCCAATGCCAGAGAGCATGTCTAATCTCACCTGCGCAAAATGTTTTACTTCATCCCGCGTTTTTACAGGCATTGTAAATAAAAAAGAGAGCCTGCTCTCCTCCCAGCCGAGCCTCTGTGATGCACCTGTCAGATATGCAATTGACGCTGTATCAGGATCATTTCCATGCAACACAATCACAAGTTCAAATCTTTTTGTTCTTAATATCTTCAAGAGTGTCGGAAGTTTTATTAGATACGGCAGGTTTATGCGAGGCTGGTAATCAATAAGCTCATCTATATTTTTATTTGCCAATAATATCTCTTTTGCAGGCCTGCTGACAAGTGCAGCAATGTACGCAGAAGGAAAGCCTTTTCTGATTGCCCTTATTGCAGGAGTTGATAAGAGTGTATCTCCTATTGCTGTTGTGTTAATTATAAGGATATTTGCTGTCTTTTTTTTCTCAAAAGAATCATTTTTTTTATCAAAATATTTTATTGCTCTAAATACTGCTTTTATTGCAGCTAATGAAATCGTATTAGGCATTACTACCCCTCATTATCATTAACTCATTATGTAATTTTTCAATTTTATTCAGCATTGCCTCAAGTGAATATTTTGCTTCAACGAGTTTTTTCCCGGCAGACGCCATATTTTTTCTTTTGTTTTTGTCTTTTAATAGTTCAATAATCCTTTTGGCGATAACTGACGAATTACGAGGCGGAATCAGGAAGCCGGTTTTATTATTCAATACAACTTCAGATATTGAACCAACATCTGATGCAATTACAGTCTTGTTAGATGCAAAGGTTTGCAGTACTGTCTGCGGTACACCTTCATTTGCATATGATGGAAAGATGAGGAAATCTATCGCTGAGAGTATCGCTGGAATATCCTCTCTATGGCCAGTCATTATTATATATTTTCCAATACCCATTTCTTTAATCTTTTCTTCAATCACATCCTTATAAGGACCATCGCCCACTATAATAAATCTTGCATTAGGAAACTTCTTTACTACATCTGGTATTGCCTCAAGGAGATACAAATGCCCCTTCCAGCTCCTAAGCACAGAGACCATTCCAATCAAAGACGCTCGTGCGGGTATATTTAAAGTTTTTCTGATATTTGCGCCAGTCTTTCTTGTTTTGAATATTTCAAGGTCTATGCCTGTTGGGATAGATACAATCTTATCCGGATTAAAATTATTTTTTTCTACCATACCATTTTTTATAGACTCTCCGGTTGTGATTATTTTATGCGGCAGATGATTATAGAGAATCCTGCTCAAGAAATTGTTAGAGATTGAAGTTGAGAGATGCCTTGTCCTTATAATAACAGGTTTTCTGGACGATAACCTTGCAGCAATTGATGCTAACCAGCTATCCCTTGAGCTATGGGTATTAACAATATCAATCTCATACCTGTTTATAACACTTATAAGTTTTCTGATAGGGCCAAAAACAGATGATTTCTCCATTGATAATGGCGCTGTCTCAATGCTTCTTGCCTTTGCCTGTCTGATTATCCTGGCATCAGGAGGGGCTGCAATTATAATCCTGTGTCCCCTTTTTATCATGCCATCTGCCTCTGTGATAATCCTTATCTCCTGACCGCCCCACCCATTGGATGACTCTGTATGTAGAATAGTATATTTTTTCAAATCAGTTTCCTGAAATAATATTTAACAACTGCTTCATTCTGATTTCGTATGTATGGTCTGCAATAACCCTTCTGCAGCCGTTTTCAGCTATCTTTTCTCTTTTTTTATCATTTTTAAGATAATATTTTATCTTGCCAATAAACTCATCCTGTGTCTTAAATGTCTCCATTTCTTCCGGCAGCTTGTATAACTCCGGAAGTTCTTCCACAAAATCTGTGAGCAAAAAACCTCCGCAAGCAGGTATATCAAAAATCCTCAGGCTCACACCTGACGGAATATAATTATACCAGGCATCTATATTAATGTTTATTCTTGTAGTGCTATAAAATTTAGCTACATCATCGTTGTATATACCATCCCCTTTTATAATCCTTAGCATCTTTTTGTCTTTATTATTTTTCTTGCGCCATTTTGGCCCCCAGATACTTGCATTATCAAAGTCTGTTAAGCCTTGTAACAGATTTTGTCTGTTCTGATCCCATGCGCCAACAAAACCAACATCGCATTGGTATTCTGCTGGAATAGTCCTTTTATAAAACTCCAAATCTGCTCCAAATGGCAGATAATAACAATTCTTAACCCCCCTTTTTTTATGCTCTTCAACAGAATAGCGTGAATTAATAAAGTAAAAATCGTAGTAAGGGGCTTTTTCTAAAGATTTTTCTATTGCCTTAGGGCCTTCTAACCACCAGCAGACAAGTTTTGCGTTGCTCTCCTTCTTTATTTTTAACAATGTCTCTGGGGAAAAATCAGCGCCTCTTAGAATAAATACTAAATCTGGTCTTGTCTCTCTTACAGCATTAATCAGTCCGATATTTCTCAGATTTATTGAATTTAAATTAGAGTTCTTGCCAATGGGCTGCTCCCTTGTTATACGCAAATTGCTTAATAACTTGTTTACTGGCTTAAACAAAAGTTTATCATATATGCTGACAGCAGTAGATTCATGCCTTATTACCATATGTCCTAAATTGGTCAATGCCCTTTCACAGTGAATGCCAAGAGGAATAGCATTTTCCTTAAAACTGTAAACAAGGAGTATTTTCATGCCTCTCTTAGATTCCCCTTTATAAATCTTCTATACCACATCTCAAAGACAATAAGCGACCATATCCTGAGGGCATGATTTTTTCTGCCTGATACATGTTCATCTAAAAGCTGTTTAACATAATTTAAATTAAAGAATAGTTTTATGCCTTCTGAGTTATCCAAAATTATTTGATATGCAAATTGTTTTAATTCATTTCTGAACCAATAAATCAATGGCATACTGAATCCCATCTTATTTCTATTAAGTATTTCTTCAGGCAGTATATCAGATAATGCCTTTTTTAGGATATATTTTCCTGCATTATTTTTAATCTTAAATGAAGACGGTATGGTCATGGAAAATTTAAGAAGTTTATGGTCTAAAAAGGGTGAACGTGTCTCAAGTGAATTCGCCATGCTAGCGATATCCATCTTTACTAATAAATCGCCAGACAGATAGTGCTTAAAATCAATATTGACCATTGCATCAATATTATCATTTATAGCTTTTCCATAATCTAAAAGCCCGTCAATCTTGTTTTTTATGGAGCTATTTATCTTTTCTCTCGTATCTTTATTATATAAATCGTATTTATTCCTTCCGCTGAAAAATTCTGGAAAGATTATGCTTCGCGATATTGGAAATAGGTTTAATGCTGTCTTCTTCAGCATCTTTGAGATAACCTTGTTGCTGTCTGATATCTTAAAATAATTATTAATCGCCAGTTTTTCCAGTGAATCCTTTATTGATGCTGGAAGCAGAGAAATAATATTGCTGCCTTGCTGATATCTGCTGTACCCTGCAAAGGATTCGTCACCTCCATCGCCGTTTAAAACAACCTTGACATGCTTACCAGCCATTTTAGATATATAATATGACGGCACAGCAGATTTATCAGCAAAGGGTTCGTCATAATGCCATGCCAATTCAGGCAGTATATCTATTATGTCAGGCTTGACAATAAATTCGTGATGCTCTGTTTTAAACCGCTCTGCAACTATCCTTGCATATTTCAGCTCGCTGTATTCCTCCTCTTCAAATCCAATGCTAAAGGTCTTTATTGGCCTGTCTGACAGCCTTGCCATCATGCCAACAACTGCGCTTGAGTCAATCCCTCCGCTTAATAATGCGCCGAGCGGCACATCGCTTATCATCCTTAGTCTTACTGCCTCTTCTAATTCTTTTAAGATTTTCTCTGAGTATTCATTTTCCGATAAAATTATTTTATTGGAAAAATTCAATTCCCAGTATCTTTTAATCTGTGTTTTTCCATTTTCGCATATCAGATAACTTGCTGGCGGAAGTTTATTTATTCCTTTAAAAATTGTATATGGTGATGGAACAAACTGAAAGCTTAGATACTGGTCTAATGCATCTAAGTCTATCTCCTTTTTTACAGCATCATCCTGAATTATTGCCTTTAATTCAGAGGCAAAGATAATACTGTTATTAATAATGGCATAAACAAGAGGCTTTTTACCCACCCTGTCTCTGGCAAGAAAGAGCCTCTCATTTTCTGTATCCCATATAGCAAAGGCAAACATTCCTCTTAGATATTTTAAGCAGTCAATGCCATACTCCTCGTAAAGATGGATTATTACCTCTGTATCTGAATTGGTTTTAAACCTGTGTCCCTTTCCTTCAAGCTCAGACCTCAAAATCCTGTAATTATAAATCTCTCCATTTAATACAATCCATATTTTCTCATTCTCATTTGATATTGGCTGGTGTCCTGTATTTATATCTATTATGCTAAGCCTGCGCATTCCGAGTCCAATATTTTTATTGATGTAATACCCCTCATCATCAGGCCCCCGATGGACAATGGTATCACACATCTTTTTTATCAGAACTTTATCAACTGCCTTATTCTTATCAAAATTAAATTTACCGCAGATACCGCACATAAAAATACCTTATTGCCAAAAATCAGAGATTGCTTCGGCTTTGCCTCGCAATGACTCTTTGCTTTTTAATAGTTCATCATATAATTTAATATATCTTTTCACAATCAAATCCCATTCATATCTCTCTGCAATCTCTCTTGACCTTTCTGACATCTTTTTTAAAAGACCTCTATTATTGTAAAGTTTAATCATCGCCTCGCTAAGTTTAACAGGGTCTTCAGTAGGAACGAGAAAACCGTTATAGCCATTTTTTACAACCTCTGTATTTCCGCCAACCCTTGTTGCAATAATAGGCTTTCCTGCTGCCAATGCCTCTAAGTTTACATTTGCAAAGGGCTCCCTCCTTGATGAATTAACAAAAAAAAGGCAATTTTTAAAGAGGGCAATCTTTTTTTTACCTGTAATATTTCCTAAAAGTTTGATTGAATTATTTAACCCTTTTTCATTAATCAGCATCTTGTAATTCTCTGATTCCTTTCCATCGCCGGCAATCTTTAATTCTGCCTTTGGAAATCTCTGCTTCAAATAATCAAAAGCAGAAATCAGGATATCAAAGCCTTTCTTTTTTGTAAGGCTTCCCATTGCAAGGATATAGGGTTTTTTACTTTTTAAAGCTTTATGGCTGTCAAATTCAGATATTTTAACACCATTAGGTATTACCTTTATCTTATCTGTTACCCCAGTTATTTTTTCAATCTCTTCCTTCAAAAACCTGCTCTGGGCTATTATTGCATCAGCAGCATTTAGCGCCTCTTTTACCCTTCTGTCCAGCCTTTGATTCTTTCTAATGCCTTCATCAGGCAATATATCAGAACCATGAGGTCTTATCACTAAAGGAGTTTTAAATATCTTTTTAAATGTTGCACCTACATATCCCGGCGGGTATGCGCCATGGCAGTGAAGAATGTCAAAATCATTTTTAAATTTTTCCAGCATTAAATATAATAATATCTGTCTTACACCAAATCTTTTTGAAGACGGTCTCTGGTATCTTCTGATATTATAAATGGCATCTATTTTATTATCTTTACCCCTCACCTTTGGCGCGAGAACAGTTACAGAGTGTCCGAGCTCAGATAATGAGGCAGCAAGGTTGTGCAGAAATATTTCTGCACCGCCGATTGTGGGAAGGAAGGTTGCAGTATAAAAGCATATCTTCATTTAGAATTTTGTCTTATATGATTTATTTTTTTATCTAATATCTTTATTACAGATTTTACAGAAATTTCTTCAAGGCACCTGCTTATCTTTGTCCCGTCGCATCCGTCTTTTCCGCAGGGAACACAATCCCAATCCTTTTGTATCACAGTATGCATTCCAAAGGTCTGTATCGCATTCTTTTTTTGATAAGCATTTTCTTGCCCCTTGCCACTTGCCCCTTGCCCCTGCTGATTATCCCACGGCCCCCAATGGAAGGCGCCTGATGGGCCAAACAATGCAATTACAGGAGTGTTCATTGCAGCAGCAATATGCATTGGCGCAGAGTCTACACCAAAGAAAAGATTTGACCTTTTAGATAGCGCCCCTGCCTGTTTTAATGTTGTTTTTCCTATTAATTCCAATGGCTTTAACTTGCAGAGCTTAAGTATTTTCTTAGCCTTATCAGCTTCCCTTTTTTCAGTGCTTGCAGTTACAGCAACCTTTACCTTTTTCTTAATCTGGAGATAATCAATAACCTTTGCCATAGACTTATCATTCCATGTTTTAAATAGCCAGCGCGATGTTGGATGCACATGCACAAGGATATCCTTTTTACTGATTTTATTCTTTTTTAAAAAAATATTAATATACTGTTCATCTTCTTTGTTGAAAGAAAAATCTACTCTTTTGTCCTTTGTATCAATTCCGAATTCCCTTACTATATCTAAATTGTATTCAACTGTATGCCTCCTCTTTTGCTCAACATTTGCAAGATGTGTATATAAAAGCCTCTTCCCTAAAAATCCTTTTCCCTTTGGATTATTTCCAATCCTGTATCTTGCAGAGCTTAAAAAGGAAAGTAATGCAGGCCTGTCTCCACTGGTAAGATCAACTACTAAATCAAATTCCTTTTTTCTTAGCCTTGATATAAAACTTATTTCACCCCTGATTTTTTGTGATATTGGCAATCCTTTAATATTACGGTCATAGACAATTATCTCATCAAGGAGGGGATTGCCTTTTAGCACTTCCTCTGTCCCTTTATTGACAAGCGCAGAGATATTTGCGTCTGGAAAGTTTTCTTTTAAAGCCCTGATCGCAGGCACTGTAAGCAGGACATCGCCAATGTGCCTTAGCTTTATTATTAATATCTTTCTTACATCATTAAAAAAGACATTCATAAAGGATTATCTGATTATCTTACCAATCCTCCGCCATCTGACCCATGTGTCCTTGCCGTCCCATGACCAGTAGATAATAAATGCCCTTCCCTTAACCTTATTCATCTTTACAAAACCCCAGTAGCGGCTGTCATAACTCTGGTCGCGATTATCTCCCATAACAAAGAGTGAATCTGGAGGAACAATTATAGGGCCTGTGTTATCCCGCGGTTCATATTCCTTTGGTTTGGTATGCGGGTCCTGATGAATAATATAGTTTTCTGTAAGCTTTTCGCCGTTTATATAGACCTCTTTGTTTTTAAGTTCAATCTTATCACCAGACACACCTACAACCCTTTTGATGAAATCCTTTTTTTCATCTTCAGGATATATAAATACAATAATATCCCCCCTGTTAGGCTTTTTAAAATCAAAAATCTTAACATCTGTAAATGGTATTTTTATTCCATAGATAAACTTACTGACTAATATGTGGTCGCCTATATCCAATGTTGGTATCATAGAGCCAGAAGGAATCTTAAATGCCTGTATAGCAAATGTCCTTATTACAAGCGCAAGAAGGACAGCAATTACTATAGCCTCAATATATTCCCTTATCAGTGATTTATTCTTCTCCATCAAATTACCTCTCTTTTTAAATTAATCTTTTACCTTCAATACTGCTAAAAAAGCATCCTGCGGAAGCTCTACCCTTCCAACCTGCTTCATCCTCTTTTTGCCTTCTTTTTGCTTCTCAAGGAGCTTGCGCTTTCTTGTAATATCACCGCCGTAACATTTTGCTATAACATTCTTTCTTAAGGGGCTTATTGTCTCCCTTGCAATTATCTTATTGGCAATAGCAGCCTGTATTATCACCTCAAATAACTGCCTTGGGATTATTTCTTTCATCCTTTCTGCAAGCTGCCTTCCCCGCATTGCAGCCTTTTCCCTATGCGTAATAAATGAAAGGGCATCAACAATCTCACCGTTTAATAAAACATCCAACCTCACCAAATCTGATTCCCTGTATCCAATAAACTCATAATCAAGCGAGGCATAACCCTTTGTTAAGGACTTTAGTTTATCATAAAAATCAAGGACTATTTCATTTAAAGGAAGCTCATATTTTAATAGCACCCTGTCCTTTCCAAGATAGGTAAACTCCTTTTGCATGCCCCTCCTGTCCTGACACAACTGCATAACAGAGCCGACATATTCGTCCGGAAGGATTATGTTTGCTAATATAAACGGCTCTTCAAATCTTTCTATATAATGCGCCTCTGGCATCTTTACAGGATTATCAATCGTAAGCCTCTCATTCTTATTCGTTGTAATCTGATATACAACAGTAGGAGCTGTGCTTATAAGGGAAAGGTTAAACTCCCGTTCAAGCCGCTCCCTGATTATCTCCATGTGCAAAAGGCCTAAGAAACCGCATCTAAAGCCAAACCCGAGCGCTAAGGATGTCT
>JAHFEP010000268.1 GCA_023248415.1 Nitrospirota bacterium | reverse complement strand
ATGGCAATTATTTTACAGGACATATCTTGTACCTTTTTATAGGATGCTAAATATTAGCATAGAAAAAAAATTTTGGCATTAAAATTTTTTAAAAAAGAGGGGCGGGCAATATAGCTATTACCAGATTTCAAGATTAAAATCTTTATAGCCTTTTATCAATTCAAAATCTGATTTGTTTGAGGTAATAACCGTTGCGCCATAATTTCTTGCTGTAGCTGCTATTAAAACATCAAACTGCATGTCTCTAAGCTTCTCAGGGGATAAACCTTTATCTTTATTGATTTCCCATAATATCTCACCTGATTCAATCCAGTTTTTCTCTGTAGGTGTGAGTATTGGGTAATTTCTTATAAGAATTTCTACAAAATCTTTTTCCTCTTTCTTTGTAGCGCCTCTTAATAATTCAGATAAGACAACAGATGAATTTCTTATAAGACCCTGTATGCTTAGAAAGCGATTTTTGAATTTGTTTGTTCTTAAGTGATCTATAAAAACTGAGGTGTCAAATATTATAATCCTATTTGCCATGAGCTTCAAACTTTAGCTTTCCGCCATGCCTTAACATCAATTCTTTAAAACTTTTAAGGGCTACTATCTCTCCTAAAGCTATATGCACAGCCTCAGTTCTGCTCTTTGCGCCAAGCGCCTTTACCGCCTTATCCGCAAGTTTGGTGTCAAGCCTTATACAAGTCATTTTGGTTGCGTGCTTCATTTATAAAAACCTCCTGTGGTCTGTATATACACATTCTATGGTTTTTATATACAAAAGTCAAGCCCAAAAATAGACATTGAGTTTATTTAGACTCAACCCTTAGCTCGTTAGGAGTTTTTTAAAAGAAGAAATCAGATTTTTTTCTATCTGCTACTGTCTCTTTTGTTGATTGCATCCTCTAAGTTTGCATAAAGGCGACCTCGGGTCTCTAAAGGCTGTTTTTTAGACGCACCTTAAGCATCAGGAGTTTATCTCCTTTTGTTTTTACCTTTCATCTGCCTGTTTTCGTTTCTGTCTTTTCTTATCCTGCGGCTAACTGACAGAGCCGCTGCCGCATCTCCGCATATATCCGGTATTTCTCTACAGTAGCCGCTATCTTAAGGGTCATCTGCCTGCTGCGCTCTAAAACCTTCCCAACCACTTCTACCAAGAGCCATCTGATGCTCTTTATCGTCTTGTTTGCCCATTCTACAGGCATGGTAAAATACTTCTGTGCTATAAAGAGATTGTAAGTTAGTATCCCTATACCAAAGTACACTGCATTGGCCCCAAAGTCCCCAGTGGGCATTTGCTCCATCCCAATGCCTGTCTTTATCTCTTTTATATGGCTCTCTATGTATGCCCTCTCATTATACTGCCACACTATTTCCTCTTTTTCTTCTTCTATCATGTTCGTGGCTATACAGTGATAGTTGTATGTATTCTCAAAGAGCGTTCCCTGTTTGTTTTTCCATCTTAAGTTTACCAGCCTGAAGGCTTCCTTGCCTTTATTTGTGGTATGGACTGTTTCTGATATGTATCTATCTGTTTCATCTTCTTGCCTTGTCTTAAATGGCTTCCACTCTTCTTCTGTTAGGGTGTTTATGGCTTTGATAACCGCGATGTCTTTGTCTACTGCTACCGCCCACTTGACTCCTTTTTCACTCAGGTATTCCATGACTTCGTTGGTGTAGTATTCACTGTCTAATAGGACTTTGCCTATCTTCTTCCCTTCAGGCATCATCTCAAATGCCTTTTTTATTATCTCTAAACGTCCTCCATTATCGTTGCCTTCTTTAAACTGATAGGCTATTACCATATCGATTTCTTTTAAAACTGCTATCACAGGCCTGTATCCTTTTACCCCAAGATAGGTCATATGGGCTTGTTTCTTCTCTGCCTCTATTATTGTGGGGTCTACTATAAGGGTGTAGCTTTTTCTCTTGTCCTTTAAAATGACCTTCTGGATGGCAGCCCTATTTACCATCTCTATCCCTTTTATCCCTCCTCTTTCCGCTACCCGTTTCAGCCAGTCTCCTTGTGCTGAGGGAGAGGGAACTGTCTTGATACCGCCGGCCTTCCTCAAGCCGTCGTCTTCCCTTATCTCTTTCATGTCGTCAATGCATGTCCCTCCTCCATATAGTGTCATGGAAAGGGGTTTTATAAATGTCAGGGAATCGTATCCCTTCCCTGATTCTGGACGGGGCATGTATTCTAATATCCACCTGTCTACACCAAAACACTTCATGAACTCTGCGTAAAGGAAAAGACCGCTTCTCGCTGTAAGTTTGGGTTCCATTCTTTCAAGCTTGACTGGCATCAAGGTTTGTTGTATCATCTCTCTACCCCCTCTTTGTAATATTTGGTTTCATCAAACTGGTGAGGATTATACCTCATCGAAACCCTTATTTCAAGAGGGGTTTTTGCTTTTATGAAAAGTGAATGTCTATTTTAAGGTATGTAATAGAGCCTCTTTTTAATAAGTTTACACCCATTGATAACAAGGCGCTTGAAGATGGTATAAATAATCTTATGCAAAAGGTCGGCATTAAGGTCAGCAGTGTCTTTAAGATAGATGCCTCAAAAAGGACAAAACACACAAATGCATATTTTACAGGCATTGGAAAGGTAAAGAGGATCGTCCTTTATGATACCCTTATTGAGAAGATGAATGAAGATGAAACGTTGTCAGTCCTTGCCCATGAGATTGGCCACTGGAAAAAGAAACATATCTTAAAATATATAATCGTTACTGAGGCTATTGCATTGGTTGCAAGTTACATAGGCTTTAAAATCCTTCAAAGCGATTTTCTTATTAATCTCTTTAATATAAAGGATAGCAGTTTCTTTGCAAAGGCAATACTGCTGGGCTTTCTCGGCGCCATAGCAGCCTTTCCATTGATTCCTCTCTTTAACTATCTCTCAAGGAGATACGAGATAGAAGCAGACCGCTTTGCATGCGAGCTTACTGGAGAAAAGGAGGGCATGATAAACGCGCTTGTAAAACTTTCAAAGGACAACCTCTCTAACCTCCACCCCCATCCCCTCTACGCTGCCTTTTACTATTCCCATCCGCCTGTGTTGAAGAGGATAAGGCTTATAAAATCCACTTCAATTAACACTCGCTAATCCCTTGCCTTGCCAATTCGGCTCACCCTATTTTTTTTCTAAGCAAGATATTACACAGAATATTTTACACTACCCCGATGTTAAAATAGTTTGAGTTATAATATTAGATGATGTATAATAAACTCATGAAGGAGGAAGGCAAATAATAATGAAGACCGAGGAGCTTAAGATCAAATATCCAAGTGGGTTTGAACATTCTGTACATATGACAAAAGAAGAGATGGAACAGCATATACGTTTAATGGCCGCACTCAAGATGTTTGA
>JAHFEP010000267.1 GCA_023248415.1 Nitrospirota bacterium | reverse complement strand
TTGTGAAAGCAAGAAAAGGGCTTGAACAATTCAAGCTCTTTTCTTATTAGCTATCACATTTAAAAAAAATATCCTCGGACGGATAAGCATTTTTTCAACAGTCTGTCAAGTCTGACTCCTGCTATTAGAAATATGGGAAGTGTCCCCATATCCCCCACGGAGCCGCTATAGAATTTTAACTAAAAATGGGATTAACTCATAAATACACTGCGATCCTAAAATAGTTGTATTAAAAAAAACAAAAAATTAAGGTTTTGGAGGTTAAATGATGGATGTTGAAAAAAAGGTACAGTCATGAAAAGGAGTTTTTTGACAAACACGCATCAAGAGTATTGGATACCACACAAAATTTTAAGATAGCAAATCTGTCAACATATGAAGACCTCTTTGAAAAAATAGATTATCTAAAGCCAATTATTGATTTTTGGGGCGATATTTCTAACAAAAAAGTCCTTGACCTTGCATGCGGTGATGGTTGGTTATCACTAAATTTAGCAAAAAGCGGAGCTAAGGTCTACGGGTTTGATGTTTCTCCCCAAAAAATAGAATTAGCAAGAAAATATGCAAAAGAAAATGGATTAGATGAAAGGGTTACATTTGATGTAATGACAAGCGAGAATTTGACTTATGAGGATAATTTTTTTGATTTCGCGATTATGCATGCTGCTTTGCATCATTGTGATATAGAAAAAACATCAAAACAAATTCATAGAGTTCTTAAACCAGGGGGAAAGGCAGTCTTGATAGAAGACTACGCATACCATCCAATTATGAACTTGTATAGGATGCTAACACCTGGTAAGCATACTGCGGATGAAAAGGCATTAGATGACAACGACCTAAAAAATTTTGTTTCAGGATTTTCTTCGTATTCTTATCAATACTATGGTCTATTAAATCTTTTTGAAACCTCAAATAATAAACTTATATGTAAGATAAAGCCCTTCTTGAAAGCAATTGATAGTTTTTTATACAGCACGTTTCCTTTTACAAAAAAATATTCAAAACTTGTTGAAATCTTTGTTATTAAATAAACCATGTAAACTCAATTTGTGCGATAGGTTACCCTTCTGGCTAATGTTATCCCTGCCAATGTGATAAACAGCATTAATATAACTGATAATATCCCTGCTCTTGTTCCAGTGCCCCCTGCCCCCTGCCCCTTTCCATTAACACCCTTCACAAACCCACACCCGCCGCCAGAAATCTCACTGCTTGCTAAATTAGCAGTAGATGTGTTGCTTCCTCCACTGCCACCACTTCCACCTGAGCCGCCACTTCCTCCACCTGTTGTAGATGGATTAACAATTAATACATCAATTCCAGTCTTGCCATCCCCATCTGTAGCTGTAACTGTTATGGTGTTCTGGCCTGATTGTAAAGAAATATTATTGCAAGCCCAGCTTGTAGTTCCTGCGCAGTTACCGCCTCCACCCTTGTCATTGCTCCAAGCTACACTTGTAACTCCAATATTTGTCCCTGCTGTATCAGAGGCAGTACCACTAAGATTAATTGAAGTATTAGTGGTTGTATAAGTATCATTTGCTGTTGGTTGTGCAATTGACACAGTTGGGCAATCCGAGCAAAAAGGATATCCATTTGCATTTACATTACCATTTGAATCAACTACATATAAGTAGGCATTGGTTAAAGTAGAAAAAGTTCCCTGATTGAGAGTGACTGCTATAGAGGTATCTGACCATGCTGAGGGTATCTGTATCTCCCGGTGGGTACTCGTAGCCCATGTTGGGGCATTGCCTACTTCAACCCTTGCTTGAGTTGTGTCTATGTAAACATCATCGTTCCAAATATATGCTGCTGCATCGTTATCGCCTGCCTCTCTTGCAAAATAACCATGAAGGTATAAATTACTCCAAGTGCAATTACTTGAGCGAAACATAGTATTCTCTGTCTTAGTCCTTAAGTTGCCATCAAAATAATATAAGAATTTGCCATTAGCTACCCCGACATCGCCATGGTCTATATAATATTCAACTCTATTCCAAGAGTTTAATGGATAATTATATGCGTTATTCCAATTATCTCCTCTATCTGTGCCATTACAATCTGAGGTATATGTATGACCACTACCGTTAATTGGATAGATATCATGCCTCGCCTCTGGACTATCCCATGCGCCTTGAGGTCCGCCTCTTAAGGCAAGAGGTTTAAAATTCCGAACAGGACTTCCTGTGACCGTCATATATCTCAAGAATGAAATATAATACTTAGTATTATTGAGATTAACCAAACCAAACTTTTGACCATAGGTACGTCCATCTCCAGTAGTGCCTGCGCCAGGATAAGTATAATCCTGTAGTACAGAAATGGCGCTGCCCGATCTTGTTACTTTATTATCATATTTGGAATTAGGCCCTCCACTTGGCCCAACTCCTTGATTCCACCATCCATTGCCAACATCATTTCCGACGGTCCCATTCTCAAAATCATCCCACTTCAAAGGTGCTGCTGGCGACTTTGTCCCAAACCCGCTTCCAGTAATTGTAAGAGTTCCCTTATTAGTGAGAGCACCTGATGTGCCTGTGATACTTGGTGCTGCGAAAGCCGTGGTACCAAAAACAATCACACCGCCAAGTAACATAATCAAGCAGCTAAATAATTTTCTCATAGTTTTTGCTGTTAACATATTCTTTACCTCCATTTTCTTTTTAAAACAAAAAAAGCCGCCAAAAGTTTGTTCCTGTTGTTCAGGAACATGATCTTCTGGCGGCCCGACTCGCATTGAAGACAGTAAATAGTGAATAGGGTATAGGGTATAGTTTAAAACAGTTCTTTACTAACTACTAAATACTATACACTAACGACTGTCTCTTTAGCTTCGTTGCTCTGCGTCGCAGGGTTTCCCCTGGTTTGCTCTGAGCAGAAGGTATTACTTATTTTTTATTAACTGTAGGGTAACAGATAGGTAGGATTTCCCCCCATCATGGCAGCCAGACAATCCTAAAAGGCAGTTGTAAGTCGTAAGTTTTAAGTTGTAAGATTTCCTAATTACTTACGACTAACGACTTACTACTTACGACTGAATCCTTTGGATTCTTGGCTTTGTGCCCTAACCTTCCGGTTAGTTTACCCTTTACATGATTTTGGGTCAAGTAATTTTTTTTATTCCTACTTAATACTATAAGCAAATCCCATGCCAATGAAGCCATTGAAAGGCTAAGGGCATTAGGCTTTAGGCTAAAGGCTTTATATTTCAGGAGGATATAAAGAAGAACGGGTCATTATTAAGTCTGGACAGAAACTCTTGTCCTTGTCCCTGATATTATAGGCCTGCCGCCGCCAATCTCCTTGTCCGAGGTTATGTAAGGATGGATAAGTTCTGTAGGCATATATCCTCCACGCTTTTATCAAATTCTA
>JAHFEP010000266.1 GCA_023248415.1 Nitrospirota bacterium | reverse complement strand
AGAGGTGAGAAGTAGCCCTGGTTCATATATTACAGTATTCATCTTAGGTCCGCCTAAGATTAACATTACCTCTCCTGCCAGTGGCTCCACCCTTTCTGATTCCGCCATAATAGTTTCAGGGACAATTGATGATAATTCCGCCACTGTTACAGTCAATGGCATACCTGCCACTATCTCCAATGGAACATTTAGTGCAACTATACCTCTTGCAGAAGGGCAAAACAACATTGAAATAGTTGCAACAAATCAATGCGGCTTTACCACAATTCAAAACATTACTATAACCAAGACCACCATTCCTAAAGGACCAGCATTAACTTTATGCGTAGTAATATCAGAAAGGGGCCCTGGCGCCTGCAATGGCGCCACAGTATATCAGAACTGGGATGTTGCATGGCTATATGGTCAGGTAGGAGACCCGCAGGCAGTATTAAAGATAAATGGTATAACAATTGATATTTATAATGACGGCTCCTTCTCTGTTGACTGGGAATCGTTGGTATATGGCCCAACCACCATTACTGCAACAGCAACAAACGCATCAGGCACAACAACCACAAACCTTACAATTATCTATGACAATATCATCCCACAGGTCAAAATTACCTCTCCCTTAAACAATGCAATACTAAATACCCCCACTATTACAGTAACAGGCACAATAATTGAAGACTATCTGAGATGGGTTAGGGTAAATGGTATAACTGCGAGTGTTAATAATGGAATCTTTGTAGCTGAAAATGTCCCATTAATAGAGGGAAGGAATGAAATATGGGCTACTGCAGAAGACATGGCCTACAATATCTGGGGCAGTGCCTTAGTCACAGTATACTACACCACATCAACTACAGGGGGAAGCATCTACGGAACTGTATCAGATGCCATAACCACATATAAAATACCAAATGCAACCGTAACAATTACAGACACAACCAAAACCCAGACAGCATACACCAACACAAATGGATTCTTCTCTATTACAAACATTACCCCTGGAACAAGCAATGGGACAATATCCAAATCAGGGTGGCTGCCATACACCTTTACAGATTCAATTAGCGCTGGAGAAATACTACTCCTTGACATTGCCCTAATCCCAGGTGCAACTATCTCCGGCACAGTTACAAATGAGACAACAAGACTGCCCATATCAGGAGCAACCATATCCATTACAGACTCACAGAAAACCTTAACAACAACCACAGATACAAATGGAAGATACACCATCTCTGGCATAGCGCAAGGGACTCTAACAATTAAAATAAATAAAACAGGCTATCTTCCACAAGAGCACTATCTAACAGTAGAAGCAGGAAAGACATATACAACAAACTTTATGTTAAAAGAGATTTCAGGAGGCCTTAACATCCAGATAACCTCGCCATACTCAAACAGCACAATATACAATGACAGAATAACAGTCTCAGGTGTAATAAGTGCAAACACTGCTGACATAGGTGTTACAGTAAATGGCAAACCTGCTGCAATCGTTGGTAATCAATTCACAATAAACAATATACCCCTAATACAAGGTCAGAACACCTTAACAGCCACAATAACAGACATAACAGGAAGCAGTGTGACAACATCTATTAATGTATATGGACAACAAAGCCAGCAATTCATCAGGCTTACAGTAATACCAGAAAGCGGGATAACGCCATTAACCGCCCGACTAACAATAGAAAACTCTCTAATCAACTCTACAGGATATCTAAGCTACACTGGCCCATCTTCAATAGAGATTAATCAAATCAGCAACACAGAATTTGACATGAAAATAACAGCAGAGGGTATATACCACATAACCTATACAGCAACAGATAACAATAATAATATTCAACACTCAGACACCATTGCCATAGCAGCAATGTCAAGGGATGCTATTGATACACTATTAAAAGGGAAATGGGGACTAATGAAGGCTGCATTAGGAAATGGAGAGATAGAAAATGCGTTAATCCACTTCAGCGAGAATTCAAAGAACAAATACAGACAAATATTTACACTCTTACAAAATAATATATCATCTATAGCAACAGGTATGCAGCCTATTCAAATAATATATCTTAAGGATGGTGTTGCCAAATACAGAATCAGAAGACAGGAAGCACAGGGGGAGATAACATACTACATCTATTTTGAGAAGGACAAGAATGGGATATGGAGAATAAGGCAGTATTAAGAGTAAAGAGCCAATGCGCTTTTTTTATTGAGGATAAATTATGCTAATCAGATTTCTAATAGGACTTCTGTTAATTATTTCATTTTTAATAAGTAGTGTAATTACATCCCATGCATGGCTTATCTATCACAAACCTGCCTTTAAGGGTAAGGTCATAGATGCAGAGACCAAAGAGCCGATAGAGGGGGCAGTGGTAGTAGTGATGTATCATAAAACCTCTATGGGTATAGCCGAATCCTATTCAGTAATAATAAATGTGAGAGAAACATTAACAGATAAAAATGGAGAGTTTTATATCCCTTCATATACGACCCCAATACAGCCTCTATCATGGGAAAACATGGCAAACTTTATTATCTTTAAACCTGGCTATGGCAACTTTCCTGCGTACCAGAAAGTCCCTTTTGGGATAAAACCAAAAGATGAGCAGACCTTTTTCTCAAGGGATGTAGGTAAAGAAGGAGAATTAGAAATGTGGGTAGATGGGGAAAAACAGCCTGAATTAAAAAGGGTTAAGCTCACCTTTGGCATTGTTGAACTGCCTAAACTGAAGACGAGGGAGGAGAGGGAAAAAGCAAGAATGGCAGCAGATATTTTTGGTGCTGAAATTAGTGCAAAAAAACTACCACTTTTACATAAAGCAATCACTGAGGAACGAAAGAGTGGGTTTTAAATAGATCAATAAATACCAATATGAAAACGAAAAGGAGGACTTTGTGAGAAAGATTTTATTAGCAGCAATAGCCTTAAGCATTTATACTGCTTCATTTAGTTATGCTCTGGATGTAAGCACCCATAAGGCAATTAATGCATATATTGCCCAAAATACACTCAACGGTTTTTCTTTGGATTTGTATCTAAAAAATCAATTGGGCATACAAAGTGGTATAAAAGAATCCTTTAAATCAAATAATGAATCTTATGAGGCTTGGCAATGGATCCGAGAGGGTGGTTTTTCGAAGACAAGCCTGCTTGGTATCTTTCCTATGTTCGTTCCTTAAATCACTTTCATAACCCGATAACAGAAGAGGGATTTAAAGGTAATTGCGGAGGGACTTCATTATGTGTATCTTCCACTGTCTGGGCTCTAAGGCCATTGGGGACACAAAGCTCTATTACAGGGAACTATTCATGGCTTGATGTGAGGGATTATTTTTATAAGGCTCTGACCTCTACAGATAAAAATACAAGAGACAC
>JAHFEP010000265.1 GCA_023248415.1 Nitrospirota bacterium | reverse complement strand
TGAATATGGCGGCGCTGGATTAGATTATATAAGCCATGCCATTATTACTGAGGAGATTGGCAGAGGATGTTCATCCCTTCGCACAACATTATCTGTTCAGATATCCCTTGTTGAGCTTACTATCCTTAAATGGGGGACTGAGGAGCAGAAGAAAAAATATCTTCCAAAATTATGCAAAGGCGAGATGCTCGGCTGTTTTGGCTTAACAGAGCCGGATGCGGGCTCAGATGCTTCTAATCAATCTACCACTGCTGTTTTAAAAGGCAATGAATGGTTCATCAATGGCGCAAAGATTTGGATATCAAATGGCACTGTTGCAGATGTTGCAATAGTCTTTGCGCAAACAGATAAATCTAAAAAACACAAGGGCATTACAGCATTTTTAGTTGAGAAGGGGACAAAGGGTTTTTCAACAAATAAGATTACTGGCAAGCTCGGACTCCGCTCATCTGATACCGGCGAGCTTGTGTTTGAAGATTGCAGGGCGCCAAAGGAGAATATTCTTGGCCAGGCTGGCGATGGCTTTAAGATTGCCATGTTTGCCTTAGACAATGGCAGATACAGCGTAGCAGCAGGCTGCGTTGGCATTACTCAGGGCTGTCTTGATGCATGTGTAAAATATGCAAAGCAGAGACAGCAGTTTGGCAAACCTATCGGCAGTTTTCAGTTGATTCAGGAAAAGATTGCTAAGATGG
The DNA here is from genome assembly GCA_023248415.1 of Nitrospirota bacterium. Taxonomy (GTDB): domain Bacteria; phylum Nitrospirota; class CAKKRA01; order 9FT-COMBO-42-15; family 9FT-COMBO-42-15; genus 9FT-COMBO-42-15. Next base: position 2,697 of record JAHFEP010000265.1, on the reverse strand, counting down.
CAGTTGATTTGGATGCTGCAAGGCTTTTAGTTTACAGGGCAGGGCATTTAAAGAACAAAGGCATTAAGAATACAACAGAGACATCAATGGCAAAACTGTATGCCTCAGAGGCAGCAGTAAATGCAGCATCAGAGGCAATACAGATACACGGCGCTTATGGTTATTCAAATGAATATCCATTAGAAAGATATTACCGCGATGCAAAGGTTGCAACTATTTATGAAGGGACATCTGAAATCCAGAAGCTGATTATTGGCAGCAACCTATTAGGAATAAAGGCGTTTGTGTAAGATTTAAATTTTATTTTGAATTGACTTTGTGTCTAATCAATGTTAATCTGTCTTTGATGAAATATAACCATGTCCTCGCATTAAATCCCTATTATAAAGACTCTACTTCTGTGGCCGGGCTTTTCCCTCCAACTGGAATTGAATACATTGCAACAAGCATGAAAAATCTTGTGGGAAAGATAACCCTCATGGATTTGAGGCATGAAAAGGAATTTCAGGATTTAAATCATTTAAATGAGTTTATCAGAAAAGAGATTGACCTTATATGCATCAGCATAACATGGAGTTTTAATTTTAAAGAGATTTGTGAGCTTATCTGTAAATTGCCTGATGATATTCCTGTTGTCGTAGGGGGTTATAAAGCCACTGAAGATGTGGAAAAGCTCTTTAATAGGTGCCCAACTATTGATATTATTGTGCGCGGTGAGGGAGAGGAGACAATTAAGGAGATTGTCAGAGGTATGTCTTATAAGGATATACTCGGCATTTCTTATAGAGAAAACGGTAAGATAGTTCATAATCAAAATAAACCCCTTTCTGATGTCAGCAAGATTCCCTTTCCGGACAGGAGCTTAAGAAAAAACAGCTATCACTTAGCTGTACACGGCTTAAAGCTGACAAATCTGTCCTTTGATACAGTCCTTACTACAAGGGGATGCCCTTACCAATGCAAGTTTTGCACATTCAGCTTAAATCCCCTCGGACAGAAAAGGACATATGCAGAGAGGCCGCTTGAATCAGTTATTGATGAATTGAAAACCATCTCCGCTGATGTGGTGCTCTTTTCTGACGACAACTTTTTTACCAATCCAAAAAGGAGTGAAAAGCTCTGTGACCTTATAATTGAAAACAACATAAAGAAGACTTTCGCTGTCCAGACCAGGATAGAAATTTCAAAGCATCCAGCGCTCTTGGAAAAGGCTGAAAAGGCTGGCTTCAAGGTATTCTTAATCGGCATAGAATCCCCTCATGACAGAATCTTAGAACAGCTCCAGAAGGGATTCACCCAACAGAAGGTCAGGGAGGCGTTTAAGGTATTAAATAAATACAACTTTTTCATTCATGGCTATTTTATATATGGCAATATCGGTGAGACAGAAGAGGAGATGGTTTATATAGCTCAGTTTGCAAAGGAGTTAAATTTAGATACAATAACCTTTCAGAAATTAAGGGCAGAAAAGTATTCGCCGCTGAAGGAAGTGATAGCTAAAACACCCGGCTATTATTACGATAATGATGGCGGACCTGTATATTCTGACCAGTTCAGCCTGAAAGACTTAAAGAGGGTGCGGAATAAAATTAAATCCCGTTTTTACAATATTAAACAAGTAAAAAATATAATCATCAAGGCATGGAAAATCGGACTCTTTGCAAAGACTGATTTTACCCTATTTTCCATTTCCCTTCCTATGTTCCTGTTCAGAGTACTTAAAAGAGAGGCTTTAAAGGCAGTAAGAAGTTAGTAAGCTTGCTGGCTTTTGTCTACGCTGAGGACGGCTAAGTTTACCTTCGAAGCTTTTTGATAGAAAAAGGTCAAAGGGATTTATAATATCAAAGATAACGGTTTGAAGAGGCCTTTATAATATCATATTTTTTTAGTATCGGAATTATAACAGATTTTATCTCACCCCTTGTCATTGTTTACCTCATCTAAAACAGATTATGTAAGTCAATATCTGTACTAATAATGCCATTATTTTTATGAAAATGCAATGGTAGATATGCAATTTAGGGCAAAAGCATAAAATCTCAAAAAACTATTGACATATACATATAATATACATATAATAGCCTATGAAGGTTGTTTGGGATACTAATAAAGCATCAGAAAATCTTGGAAAGCACAAAATAGAATTTTCACATGCTGCAACAGTTCTTGATGACCCACTGGCAATAACCATAGAAGACGAACGGCATGAAGAGCAGCGTATTATTACTCTTGGAGCAGATCTTTTGGGAAGGATACTGGTGGTTGTATATGCCTATGCAGGAGAGGATAAAATCAGGCTAATTTCAGCCAGAAAAGCGACTAAAAAAGAAAGGAAAATTTATGAAGAAAAAAAATGACATAAAAAATGAATACGATTTCAGCAAAGGAAAACGAGGATCTGTTATACCGCATAAAAACAAGAGTCGTATCACCATCTGGATTGATACTGATATACTTGAATGGTTTAAAAATGAGGCTGAGCGAGAAGGACAGGGGTATCAGACAGCTATAAATCAAGCCTTGCGCAACTATACCAAGCAAGACAAGCGGCCAATACAGGAGGTGGTCAGAGAGACAGTGCGTAAGGAGTTATTGAAATTAAGGAAGGCAAGTTAATATGCCTTAAACCTACTCCGCCCCTTACATTTTTTTCAATCATCTTGACAGCCCATAATAACTGTGATTAAATGCAGGCAA
>JAHFEP010000264.1 GCA_023248415.1 Nitrospirota bacterium | reverse complement strand
GATGATATTGTTTATGGGTTTTACGGGATAACGGAGGAGGAGAGGAAAATAGTTGAGGGCACAAAATGAAAAGGAAAGCCATACCAAAACAACTAAAAGATAGGCTTCTCGTCCTTAGTAAGCATACATGTATGATTTGTCGTTCTCCATATACTGTGTCACATCATATTGAACCCATAAGTGAAGGTGGTGGCAATGAGTGGATGAATTTAATAGTCCTTTGCCCCACTTGTCATCATAGGGTTCACATAACAAAAGAAATAAAAGAATCGCAACTTAGAATTTATCGTCAAAAAGCAGAAGAGGGGAAGCTCGACCCGCCTACGAACAAGGCTAAGATTATACCTTTCCCTAAAAGACCGCTGATTAATGCTTGTGGTCAAAAGGCTGAAGATATAACAAATATTGCAGCCCAACATATTGAGAACATAAAAATAATAACTAAAGGTAAACCATCTATAAAAACTGCCCCGTCTATTGATTCTATAGGGGGCGATCCCTTTCTTATTATGGCTATAGAAGACAGAGTAAAAAGACTTGCAGATTACAGAATAAAAAGGATCAGCAAAGAAAATCCACATAAAGACCCGAAAGAAATTAGTAACAGTGTTTATGCAGTAATATGGAAAAATTTCAAAAAACGATTTTCTATTAAAAATCAATCGTACACCATTTATAAAAAATGGCATATAAATTCAGCACAGGAAATCATAGGTTATTTTGATGGTTTAATAGATGAAACAATACAGGGAAAAGTTGAAAGGGCTGCGAAAGGGCATGGTTATATACATTCAAGAAGGCATTTGTTTAAACAGGAGAGCCAACTACTTAAATATTTCGGTCTTACACCTGACAGTCCAGAAGTTTACGAAAGGCTTCATATGCTTTTTAGAGTGGCTTCTCATAAAGAACTTACAGATCATCAGCATTGGCAGTTGATTAAGTATTTAGAAAGCAAGGTTGACAAACTAAAAACTAATCCTGACGCAACATTTTAGAAGGAGCATTTGATCATGAAGGTCTGGGCTTTGGGTCAAACCTACATAATACATTATGCTCCTTTTACAGTTAGTGATTTTAGGGGAGAATTCAGGTAGAATAAAACCAAACTTTAACAGGAGGTGAGTTTTTTGAGAACAAATCAGGCAACAGCAGAGGTTTTTTTTACAGCCTTTAAGTTACTAAAGAACAAGGAAAAAGAGGCTTTTCTTGAAAAAGTTATAAATGACCCTGAATTAAGAGAAGACATTATTGATATAGCATTGATTGAAGAAGCTAAAAAGGTAAAGGGCAAACCTGTCTCTGCAAGAGAGTACTTTGCAAGGCGAAGCAGAGAGAAAACAATCAAAGCTTTGCCCGAAAAATCATAATTTGATATTTTCCTTAAGATTTTTATAGCTACTTCTTTCTTTTGTGCTATAATATTTTCAAAGAGGTGCGTGAATGGCAATATCAGTAAAGATACCTGAAAAGATAACTGAATATATAAAAAAACCCTATGATGAGTTTATAAATGAGACTCTTGTGGTTGAACTGTACAGGGAGGGCTTATTTACTCTCAGGCAGGCTGGCGAGATATTAGGCGTTGGTTTGAACGAAATGTTTGATATCCTTGCAAAGAGAAAAACATACATAAACTACGGGACAGAAGAGCTTGACGAAGATATCTCCTATGCGCATAGTTAGCGATGCTGATGTCATAATACACCTTTCAAAGCTTGAAAAGCTTTCCCTTTTCCAATCTTTATATAATGAGGTTGCAATCACTATTTTAGGATTCATCCTGATATCCTGCAAAAAGCAATTAATTCAATTAAAGAAATATGATTATGTTTAAACTTCCACAAAAAGAAAAACTCTAAGCCTCTCCAATAAGACCCTCCCTCATTTTCTTTGTATAAACCAGCGCTTGATACACTGAAATGATTGTGTTATTATTTAACAAATGCAGTTATCTGATTTTGATTATTTCCTGCCAAAGGGGTTGATCGCTCAATATCCTGCAAAGAGACGGACTGAGTCAAGGCTATTGATACTTCATAGAGAAGACAGAAGTATTGAACATAGGCGGTTTTCTGATATAATAGATTATATTAATAAAGATGACCTGCTTATTCTGAATAATACAAAGGTTTTTCCAGCACGTCTATTTGGCAGGAAGGTTACAGGTGGAAGGGTTGAACTCTTATTATTAAAAAACATGGGAGAGGGAAGGTGGAAATGCCAGGCAGGCGGTAAACTTAAAAAGGGCGAGGATATTATATTTGATGACGGATTAAAGGCGAAAGCAGATGAAGACTTGGGCGCAGGCAGAAAGATAATAAGATTTGATGGGATTAAAGGATTAGAAAATAGATTAGAGAGGCTTGGCAAGGTGCCTCTGCCGCCGTATATAAAAAGGGATGCAGCAGTATCTGATAGAAAGAGGTATCAGACAGTCTATGCAAAGATAAAAGGGGCAGTCGCTGCTCCAACAGCAGGACTTCATTTTTCAGAAGGTTTGCTTGATAAAATTAAGAAAAGGGGTGCAATGATAAAAGAGATAACCCTTCATGTTGGGCCAGGGACATTTCAGCCAGTAAAATGTGACAATATTTCTGAACACAAGATGGAGCCCGAATATTTCAGGATAACAGAGGATGCTGCAAAGGCAGTTAACAATGTAAAGATAAAAAGGGGAAGGATAATTGCAGTAGGAACAACATCTGCAAAGGCGCTGGAGTCTGCTGCAGATGATTCAGGTATGCTTAATACAAGGGAGGGGTATTCAGAGCTTTTTATCTATCCTCCTTATAGGTTTAAGATAGCAGATGCCATGCTGACAAATTTCCATCTTCCAAAGTCAACACTGCTTATGCTTGCCTCTGCCTTTGCAGACAGGGAATTGATATTAAAGGCTTATGATGAAGCAGTAAAACAGGGTTACAGGTTTTATAGTTATGGCGATGCAATGCTGATTATCTAAGAAAACGAGGATTCAAGTGGTCAAGGATTAGAGGTGTCAAGTGAGGATATTGTATAGGCGTTAATTATGATAAGGGAAAAAGAAAGCTCTAAAGGATTAAGATTTGTTATTATATTTTTCTTTGTGGCGATATTATTCTTTTTACTGGGGTTTGTTGCTGATAGATGGTACTTTGCCAAAGATGCGGCTAAGACACTGCTGCCGCTGTCTGAAAAAGAGGCTACGTTAAGAAAGATTGATCCAGACAAAAAGGGCGATGATGCCAAAAAAAAGAATCCAATTGTAGGCGAGGAAAAGGAAGACCTTACATTTTATAAAACCCTTCAGAACGGAAAAGAGCCTCTTCCGTTGAAGCAGCAAAAAACAGAGAAGATAGCGCAGAAGCCAGAAGTCAGAAGCCAGAAGACGGAGAAGACAGAAAACAGAGAACAGAAGAAAGAAGAGAA
>JAHFEP010000263.1 GCA_023248415.1 Nitrospirota bacterium | reverse complement strand
CTCTTATTCGCATATCTCAACTGTTTCAAGCGCCTTTAGTTCATCTTCAAGGTGCTTTAAAATCTCAATCTCACCCTCCAGTTCTATAAGCTGCATTTCATTGGATTCAGTATGCTCAATCTTGTCCATCATTAATTTATCAATATCCACTCCAAGGCTCTTTGCAAGTGTGTCAATTTTTTCCTTTGTGATTCTTATAGTATCCATAAGGATTCTTTTTTCCCTATCCATGGCATTTTTCAAAAGGAAAACTACTGTCTCTGGAGAATCGCTTTTTAAGGTTATTATCTGCATAACTAACACCCCCTTTTTGTGAATCTTATCATCATAAAGATATAAATGTCAATTTCCTTTCACGCTGCCAGAGCCTCGTTCAGCTCCTCCAAGATTATATCAGAATCCGTGCCAAATACATTATAAAACCTTACAGCCCCGCCTTTTTCATTAAAAGGCGTATATTCAAAATCTTCGGCGCTGATGCTTAATGAAGTGGAGATATGGTCTTTTATTATCTCAAGCCATGCCATTTGCTCTGGCGTAAACCTGCGGCCGCCCCTTTCTTGAGATGCCAGCCACTCCTTAAACTTTCTGTCCTCAATATCAGGAAAAGGCTCAAGGAAATCGCTTTCTCCTATGGCAAAACGGATGAGGGAGATGATGTTTGTTAAAAGTTTCTGAGGTCCTGCCCTTCTTACCTTTGATTTTTCCAGCTGTTCATATGCCTGCCAGAGTAAATCAGCGGTAAGTCTGTAAGGAGGCTTTTCTATTGCATCCGCAAGGTTTTTTATTTGGTCAAAGGTGAGATGCCGTTTGCCGTATGGTTTGCTGTAGATAATCTGCAGGGCGGTAATTTCATTTTTGTTTTCTTGTATAAACTTTTTGAAGCTATCCACTATGGTTCTTGCCTTTTCTTTTGCCTGCGCATCAAAGCCTGCGAATATTATGTTGTCTTTACTTACCGTATCTATAACCTGCTCGTTCCTCTGCTTTATTTCAATAATGGTATTCCTTAATTTGGGATTATCAAATGGGGTGCAGGCTTCATTTGTCAGTGCTTCGGCAGCTTTTATAATCTGCTCATCTGTTGGAGTTTTTGTGTGGAAGATTTCCTCTGCCTTCTCTATGTGTTTATCCGGGTCAACTGTGTCAAGGAGTTTATTGATTATCTGCCTTAAAGGTTTACCCTCTGATGCATCTTCAATCTCCTTTCTGTCTTTTTCTCCTATCTCCCTTTCAAGCCTTGCAAGTCTTCCGGCAAGAGAGGTCAGGGTGTCTTCGTCCCTGTTACCGAGGGCAACGGACATGATGAGTTTATCAAAAGGCACGCTCGGTTTCCGCTCAAGCGGGCGTGAATCTGTCTTATCATTTTCACACACGCCAACAGCGTCAACTATAACAAAATGGGTTTTATGAGAGACATCAGGGGTTACAGCATTAAGGTCATCTGGAGATATAATTCTGGTTCCTCTGCCTTTCATCTGTTCAAAATAGACCCTTGATTTAATATCCCTCATAAACAAAAGGCACTCAAGAGGCTTAATATCCGTGCCTGTTGAAATCATATCCACTGTTACTGCAATGCGGGGATTATAAGAATTGCGGAAACTCGCGATTAAATCCTCAGGCTTTTCTCCTGTGGTTTTATAGGTTATCTTTTTGCAGAATTCATTTCCCTTGCCGAATTCCTCACGGATGATATGGACTATGTCTTCTGCGTGGGAATCGTCCTTCGCAAAGATGAGGGTTTTTGGGGCTTCAGTCCTGCCCGGAAATATCTCTGTAAAGAGCTTTTCCTTGAATGTTTTTATGATAGTCCTTATCTGGTCAGTGGCAACAACAGCGCGGTCAAGCTGATTTGGGGCATATTCAAGCTCTTCATCCAGCATCTCCCACTTTGTCTTGCGTGTGAGTTTATTGCGCTTGTCTATATAAAAACCTGCTTCAACCTTGCCGCCTTTCTCTGTAATCTCAGTCTGTATGCGAAAGACTTCATACCCAACATTTACCCCGTCTGCAACTGCACGCTCGTGGCTGTATTCCATAACGAGGTTCTGATTGAAAAATCCGAGTGTCTGTTTTGAAGGGGTTGCGGTCAGTCCTATAATAAATGAATCGAAATATTCAAGCCCCTGCCGCCAGAGGTTGTAAATGGAGCGGTGGCATTCATCCGTAATGATAAAATCAAAGGTCTCTATCGGGATTTGAGGATTATACAAGACCTCTTTTGGTTTATCCCCTTCAGGCGAAATGTCAAAGATGGAATGTTCCTCAATCTCAGCATCAAGTTCAGGCTCGCCCTTTAGCATGGAATAGAGCCTTTGAATCGTGGTTATGCACACACGGCTTACAGGGTCAAGGGTATTTGATGTCAGATGCTGGACATTATAGAGTTCTGTAAACTTTCTGCCATCGTCAGGGGTTATATACTGCTGGAATTCTTTTAAGGTTTGCCTGCCAAGATTGCTCCTGTCTACTAAAAAAAGGACTCGTTTGGCATTTGCAAATTTTATGAGGCGGTAAATGAAACTTACGGCTGTATAAGTCTTGCCGCTACCTGTAGCCATCTGTATAAGCGCCCTTTGTCTTGCATCCCCGAAAGATGTTTCAAGATTTTTGATTGCCTCTATCTGGCAGTCTCTTAATCCATGCGAGATTAATGGGGGCATTGTCTTAAGCCTTGCCCGTAAGGTATTTTTTTTGTAAAGCCATTCTCCAATGGTTTCAGGTTTATGAAATGCAAAAATCCTTCTGGAGCGTGGGGCAGGGTCTCTTTCATCTCTGAAAAATGTTTCAATGCCAGTGCTTTCATAGGCGAAAGGGAGCGGTTCCTGAACATGGGGGAGATTATCAGGGACGCCGGCAAGGTATTTTTCGGTTTGTTCTGCAACACCGCTTAGAGTAGTGCCTTCTGGCTTTGCTTCAACAACCCCAACTGCCTTTCTATCAACAAAGAGGAGATAATCAGCGACGCCTGATTTTAAAGGGAATTCACGGACTACTATCCCCAGAGAAGCCCCGAGATTTAATTCTTTCAGATCTTGAATCTTCCAATCCGCTGCACTTAGTAGTTCATCAATCCTTTGCCGTGCTTTTTCCTCTGGTGTCATAACAACTGCATTATATCAGGAGTTTACTGAATTTTAAAGAGACATTTGCTGTTTTATGGATTGCAGCTACTGATGGCTTAACTCTTTTTTCGTATCTTCGGCGCCACCATTGGCGTCTGTTTTTGATAGTCAAGATAGTCCCTGCCAAATTTTTCAGCGAGCGCCTTTTCTTCCAGCCTCATCCAGAAAAAAAGGACAATGGTAAGCCAGATTACGCTTGATAGCGCCCTGTAGCTTGGCCAGTAAGAAAAAATTCCCCATGCAAACACAATGTCTGCCGAATAGATAGGATGCCTGACGCGTTGATAAACAC
>JAHFEP010000105.1 GCA_023248415.1 Nitrospirota bacterium | reverse complement strand
CGGTCTCCATATATAACCTGAAGCAGTGTCCGCAGTAAAAGTCAAAAAAGACTGTCATCTTCACCTTGCCCTTTTCATGAGAATTCTTCAAATCCTTTAATACAATATACTTCCCGGCAATCTTAGAAGTATCCATTTGTTTTCCCTTTTGCTTCCACTTTGTTATATAACTAACCAATGAATTTACCTGCTCATCAGTTAATGGACCTGCTTTTACTTTAGAAAATCCCGGCATGCCAGAGCCTTCTTTACCATTTGATATCCAATCTTTAATGTAGATGGAATCATGCTTAGTCAGATACTCCTGATTATTTAATGCACTTGCACTCTTTCCCTCTCCATTGTCTCCATGACAGAAGGCGCAGTCTGCAAGATAAAGCTCTTTGCCGAACCTGCCCTCACCTCTCACAACATGGCAGCTTTTGCACTTTTCAGAAAAGATGCTCTCATCTGCTGCATTAGGATGGTCTTTCAGAACACCATGAACCTCTGCATCAAGTGTGAGTATAATCTTAGGATTTACCTTATCACTTGTAAGAACGCTTATAGTCTTATTTATCTTTCCTCTTTTACCAATAGGATTTAATGTGGCTTTGACTTCCCCTGTTTGCCCCGGCTCTATTGTCTTCTTATCCACTGCCACCTCTGTACAGCCGCAGGAGGACTCTGTATCCTTTATCTCAAGTGCGGCATCGCCTTCGTTAATAAATTTAAATGAATATTCAAATATCTTGTCCTCTGGTATCTTTCCAAAGTCATGGGTTGTCTTTTCAAACTTTATCCTTGGCCCTTTCTCCTGTGCGGATGCTAAAAATGGCGAAAAAAGCAGGGCTGACACCAAAACAAGAATCAACATCTTTAAATATTTCATGTCTTCCTCCCAAAGTAATTAACACTGAAAAATGTTCACGCTCAAAAATATCCCAGATGCTTTTTCAGCGTGAGCTAACTTGACCTGTAATTTACAAACTGCATATCTATGCCAAAATCCTTTTCCTTTAATAACGCTATGACAGTCTGAAGGTCGTCCCTGCTCTTCCCAGTTACACGCAGTTGGTCTCCCTGAATCTGCGACTGCACCTTCAGCTTTGCATCCTTTATCATCCTTACAATCTCCTTTGCCTTCTCCTGCGGTATGCCGTCCTGAAGCTTAATCTTCTGCCTTGCTGTGCCGCCTGATGCCTGCTCTACCTTCTCATAAGTAAGCGCCTTCAGCGATATTCCCCTTTTTATTATCTTAGTCTGAAGGATATCAATTACGCTCTTTAATTTATTCTCATCATCTGAAAGAAGGATTATTGCCTTCTCCTTATCATCAAGTGTGATATTACTCTTGCTTCCTTTAAAGTCAAAACGTTGTTTTATCTCCTTCATTGCCTGGTCAACAGCATTCCTGACCTCCTGAAGGTCTATCTTTGAAACTATATCAAAAGAATTCTGCTCTGCCATAAATACCTCCTTGGATATGACATTCTGGTAGGGGCGGGTTTCAAACCCGCCCCTATTCCCCTTTTCCGAATATTACCATAGCTATACCTATCATTACAATACCGAATCCACCTATAAAACCCACATCCATCATTAATGAATAATTATTCATGCCGAGTATTACCCCCCTCAATGCATCAACACCGTATGTCAGGGGATTTATAGTAACAAATATATCCATCCATTTTGGGAGGTTTGTTATAGGAAACATTGCGCCGCTCAAAAAAAACATGGGAAGAACAAGAAAATTCATAATCACCTGAAAACCCTGCATGGAGTGCATCCTTGCAGCAGCCACAATACCGAGTGATGTTATTGAGAATGCGATAAGGAACATTAATGGAATGAGTGCTGCAACCATTATAAGATTGATATGAACATTAACAAAAGGGGCAAAGAACAGCATCAGGCATCCCTGAAAGACTGCAACAGTGCTGCCGCCAAATGCCTTGCCAACAGCAACTGCCCAGCGGCTGATAGGTGCAACCATCACCTCTTTCAGAAAACCTATCTCCCTGTCCCAGACTATAGAGATAGCAGAGAATATAGATGTAAAAAGTATAGACATGCCGATTATCCCAGGGTAGATAAAGGAAAGATAATCTCCCTGCAAATCTTTGCCAAATGCGCCGATTATCCCCTTTCCAAGACCTGTGCCAAGGATAAAGAGGAATAACGCAGGCTGGATGGTTGCACCGATGATCCTCGGCCTGTCCCTCCAGAATCTCCGCACATCCCTTAGCCATATAGTATAAATGCCCATGAGGTTCCTGTTCATCTCCTGAGCCTCCTCGCATGCATCCTTACTGCAATATTTGTCTCTGCTGACTCCTCACGGATATGCCGTCCTGTCAGCTTTAAAAAAACATCCTCAAGCGTAGGCCTTCTAAGGCTGATAGATAATATCTTAAAATCTGCCTTTTTAATAAATCTCGGCAGAAAGGTCTCTCCATTCTTTATCTCAAAATGAAGGCCTCCTTCATTCTCCATCACAGAAACATGATATTCCCTTTCAATGGCCTTCTTTGCCTTATCCTTCTCTTCTGCTGCCAATGATATAACATCCCCGCCAATCTGTTTCTTTAGATTATCAGGCGAATCAATGGCAATAATCTCTCCATAGTCAATAATAGCAACCCTGTCGCAGTTCTCTGCCTCTGCCATATAGTGTGTTGTTAGAAATATAGTAATATCCTCTTTCTTTCTTAACTGATTTATATATTCCCAGATATGGCTCCTTGTCTGCGGGTCTAAGCCGAGTGTGGGTTCATCAAGAAATAATACCTTTGGATAATGCAGAAGGCCTCTTGCAATCTCAAGCCTCCTCTTCATTCCGCCGGAAAAGGTGTTCACCATATCATCCCTTCTGTCGTAAAGACCAACCATGTTCAGCATATATTTCATGCGGTCGTTCCTGACAGGCTTTGGGACATTATAGAGCATTGCATGAAACTCCAGGTTTTCTTTTGCAGTGAGCCTTTCATCAAGGCTTGGGTCTTGAAACACAAGACCGATAGACTGCCTTACCTCATTTGGATGGGATTCAACATCAAAGGAATTTAGAACTGCCTTGCCGGATGTCGGCGCAAGAAGGGTGCAGAGGATATTTATAGTTGTTGTTTTTCCAGCGCCATTAGGCCCAAGAAAGCCAAAAAGCTCGCCCCTTTTGACATTAAAGGAGACATCCTTAACAGCAGTAATAGCGCCCTTTTTGGTCTTGAAATTCTTGCTTAGATTTACTACCTCTATGATATTCATCTACTTCTGAGCCTTTGGCCTCTCAATCACCTCAACACCTTTGGGAATCTTAAAGGCAAACAGACTGTCTTTGATGCCTGCATCAATCTTTATATCTGAAAAACTAACATTGGTAATATTTCCCTGTAAGTCAGTTATGGAGAGCTTCTGAATCAAAAAATCCTTTTCTGAAACCTCTATAACAGCCTTTGTAATATTCATCCCCTCTTTTTTAGGCGTGAGTTCAAGGAAATATCTGCCGCTGTTCGGCTCTTTTTTATTTTGATAAAAGGTAATGTTAAAATCCTCTCTTATCCTTGCTATATTGGTAATAAAAGATGTCATGTTAACACTGCCCTGAGGCAGCCTGTCCTTCATCACTTGTTTTTCATCAGGGATATAGATTATAATCTCCTGCTTGTTTATAATAATCTGCTGTCTTCTCGGCTTGTCATAATCCCATCGCATCATATCTGGCTTTTTGACATATATCTTCCCAAATGCCTTTTCAGTTGTCTGGCCGATTTTTAGAACCGCCTCCTGAGCAAAATCTGCCTGATAATCCTTTATCCTTTCATACCGCTGCTGGAGATTGTCCACAACATCCTTTAATTCAGCAGCAAAGATATTTGCTGGAATAAATAAGACTATTAAGACATAAAACAAAGTTTTTAATTTTTGATTTTTCATTTTACATTTTGACTTTTGCATTTTTGTTTGCCTATCCTCCTTGGCCCTTGACCCTTGACCCTGTTTCTACAGACTCCTCCTGTAAATTACCTCCCTCTTTCCTGCATTCGGCTGCGAGACAATGCCGTCCTCCTCCATCATCTCTATCATCCTTGCAGCACGGTTGTAGCCTATACGCATCTTTCTCTGTATCATTGATATAGATGCCTGGCCTGTTGCTGTTACTAAGTCAACTGCCTTCTGATAAAACTCGTCCCGCTCGTCTTCCATGCTGCCTTCTTCATTTTCATCAGGCAGAGGCGCGCTCATAAATGCCTCGTACACAGGCTCTGCCTGCTTTTTCAAAAAATCAACAACCCTCTTCATCTCATCCTCTGTAATAAATGAGCCGTGTATCCTTTCTATTTTGGCTGTTCCAGGAGGCATAAAGAGCATATCACCCCTTCCAAGCAATTGCTCCGCGCCGTTTGCATCAAGAATTGTCCTTGAATCTGTCTTGGATGAAACCTGAAAGGATATCCTTGCAGAGAAGTTTGCCTTTATAACGCCTGTCAGCACATCAACAGAAGGCCTCTGTGTTGCAAGTATGATATGTATGCCTGCTGCCCTTGCCATCTGTGCAAGCCTTGCTATTGCGCTCTCTACCTCGTATGCCGAGGTCATCATCAAATCAGCAAGCTCGTCAATAATCACTACGATATATGGAAGCCTTGAAGGGGACTCATCTTCTTTTTTATACCCAGCTTCATTCTCTTTATCCTGTTCAATCTTCTTTGTCTTGAGTCCTGAATCATGCATCTTTGTCTCTGAATCTATCAGATTATTGTAGCCGTCAATATTCCTTACCCCTTTTTCAGATAAAAGCCTGTAGCGCCTCTGCATCTCGCCGACAATCCTCTGGAGCGCGCCTGCTGCCTCTTTTGCCTCTGTAATAACAGGCGAGATAAGATGCGGTATGCCTTCGTATGCAGAGAGCTCAAGCATCTTTGGGTCTATCATCAATAGCTTTACATCATCCGGGGTTGCTGCAAAGAGAAGGCTGCATATCATGGAATTTAAGGCAACGCTCTTTCCAGAGCCTGTAGCGCCTGCAACAAGGAGATGCGGCATCCTTGTCAAATCAGTAACAACAGGGTTGCCAAAGATGTCCTTGCCGAGCGCAAGTGGCAGCCTTGACCTTGACTCAGAAAAGGCATCTGAAGAGAGTATGTCTTTAAAAAATACATCCTCCCTTATATTATTCGGTATCTCTATGCCGACAACAGATTTGCCTGGAATAGGCGCAACAATGCGGACGCTCAACGCCCTCATTGCAAGCGCCAGGTCATCTGCAAGGCCGACAATCTTATTTACTTTTACGCCAGGCGCAGGCTCAAATTCATACATGGTGATTACAGGGCCGGGATGGACATTGATTATCCTTCCCTCAATGCCGTAGTCAAGGAGCTTTTTCTCTAAAATGCTTGAGTTCATCAAAAGCTCCTCTTTTGACACCTTTCTTGCTGATGCAGGCGGGTCATTCAAAAGATTCAATGAAGGCAGTTGGTAATCTCCAACCTTCTTGGCCTCTGCAAATGTAAAATGTTCCTGCTTTGCAATCTTTTTTGTTTCAACAATCTTCGGAGGCTCTTTATCGTAAAAGATTTCCTTCTCCCTTACAATATCATCTTCTTCTTTCCACCGCCTCTCCTGCTCCTTTTTGATTATCTTTTCTGTCTTTATTTTATCATACGCCTCAAGCCCCTTGTCCCAGAACCACTGAGAGAATCTGATAAGAGAAAAATCAGTTGAAATCATAAGAGAGACTATGCCGAGTGTAATCACAATTATATATGCCCCTGCCTTTGCAACAGATTTTAAAAGCAGGTATGCGGTTATATCGCCTGCTATGCCTCCTGCAGGGATATTGCCGCTGTAAGATACTGTAATCCTGCTGTATGTAATTGTCAGGAAGGCTGAAAGGGACAGAAGAAATATTACAGCGCCGGTAAGCTCTAAATAGAACCTCTTTGATTCAATATTCAATGCCTTTTTCCAACCGAATATAAAGGCAAAGAACGGAAAGAGATATGCGCTGCCGCCAAAGAGCTGGAACAAGCTGTCTGACAGATATGCGCCAGCAACGCCTGCCCAGTTTTTTACGCCTGCCTGCTGCGGGGCTGTGCTAAAGGAGGGGTCATCGCTGTGATAGCTCATAAGGCTCATCAATATCAGAAGCCCTGCAGCAATCAGCAGGATGCCGATAATTTCATTAAAACGGCTGTTGTCTTTTTGCTGTGCCATATTATAGCTCTATTATAATCGGAATTATCATTGGCTTTCTATCCATCTTTTTAAACAGAAATTTTTTTAAGGTATTCCGCACCTTTGTTTTTACCAGCACCCAGTCAGCCATCAATTCCTGCTCCAATTGCCCGAGAAGGGCAGCAACTATTTGCTTCATCTCTTCTATCAGCTCCTGTGACTCCTCTTCAAGAACAAATCCCCTTGTAACAATATCAGGCCCTGTAACAACCTTTCCTGTCATTTTCTCTATGCCGATAAATACAATTATAATCCCGTCTGAACCGAGCCTCATCCTGTCGCGGAGCACTATATTTCCCACATCGCCTATGACCTTTCCATCTACAAATACCCTGCCTGCCTGCACCTTCTCCTTTTTTACAGCAGCGTCTCCGTTTAATTCTAATACATCTCCGTCTTCAAGGATAAAAATATTATCCTTGCTTATGCCAAGCATCTCAGCAAGCCGCGCATGATAAATAAGATGCCTGTATTCGCCGTGAATAGGAACAAAATATTTCGGCCTTACAAGGCACATCATCAGCTTCTGCTCCTCCTGGCTTGCATGGCCGGAGACATGTATATCAGATACATCCTCATATATAACATCTGCGCCCCTTCTAAAGAGATGGTTGATAATTCGCGATATTGCCTTTTCATTGCCAGGTATTACCCTTGAAGAGAGCACAACAGTATCTCCCTCTTCAATCTGGATATCCTTATGCTCATTAACAGCCATCCTTGCAAGGGATGACATTGGCTCACCCTGGCTGCCTGTTGTAATAATCACAATATTCTCATCAGAAATATTTTTCATCTCATCAAGCTTTATCCATGTCTTTGGCGGGAGCTTCAGATAGCCTAAGTCAAGCGCTACCTGCGCATTGTTTATCATGCTCTTTCCATTCAACACAACCTTTCTGTCAAACTTGACTGCTGCATCTATCACCTGCTGGATGCGGTGGATGTTTGAGGCAAAGGTAGCAACTATAATCCTCCTTTTAGCTGTCTTAAAAACATTCTCAATAGCCTTGCCAACCTCTCTCTCTGATAATGTATAACCCTCCCTCTCTGAATTGGTGCTGTCAGACAGAAGCGCCAGTGTTCCCTTGTCTCCGTATTCGCTGAATTTATGAAAATCAAGAAGCTCGCCGTCAACAGGCGTCTGGTCAAGCTTAAAATCGCCTGTATGCACAATCCTGCCGACAGGTGTTGTAATGCCAAGGCCTACGCCGTCTACAATGCTGTGCGTAACACGGATAAACTCCACCTTAAAACATCCTAAATCTATTATCTGACGCGGTTTAACAGAGATGAGTTCAGTTGACTCATCAAGCTTATGCTCTTTTAATTTTCCTCTAATCAGACCAATGGTAAGTGGTGTTGCATAAATAGGGGTATTTATATCCCTGAGAATATATGGAAGGGCGCCGATATGGTCTTCATGTCCGTGGGTTATTATTATTCCTCTAAGCTTATCCTTTTTCTCTTTTAGATATGTAAAATCAGGTATGACTATGTCAACCCCAAGCATCTCATCTTCAGGAAACATCAGTCCTGCGTCAACAGCAATAATGTCATCCCCGTATTCAAAGAGCATCATGTTCAGGCCTATTTCACCAAGGCCGCCAAGCGGTATTATTGACAAGCTCAAATCTCTTCCCCTATTTCATTAAAACTCATATATTGAACCCAGCGCTTCATTGTATCTATCAAATCCTGTTTTATCCAATCAAGGCTCTGCCACGGCCTGCCTTCCCACCATATCGGCACACTCCAGAAATAATTCCAGTTCTCTTCGCCGTGGTCAGGCTCAATGCGCAGATTATACTCTGATTTATAATCCGGCTCTAATATCTTATACCGGGGCTTGCCGTGCCTGTAGATATAATTATCTGCAAGATGGAAGGAGTACTCCTCTAAAAAAAGCACGAGGGTCTTCAATGATTCTTCAACGAGCCTTTCTACTGCATCCTCAAAGGCCTTTGCCTCTTCAGAGGTATATTTTTTCTTTGTGTAATCAAAAAATGAGGATTCCATCCTGCTTAAATCTTATCACCTTTTCTGTCTGATTTCAATATATACCTTCATCCGCTCAATCTACGGCTTTCGCCCAACAATAACTGCCTCATTGCCATTGACAAAAAGATAGACATTGGTCTTCATGCCTACACGATGAAACTCTGCCTCTACCTCCTCTGGCTTCAGGAAGTGATTTCCCTGAACATGCTCGCCAAGATTCTGGAATGCCATCCCGCGCCTCATCGGGTCACGCAGAGAAGTGAGCTCTTTTGGCCAGTTCGGCTCCCATATAACAGCAGAGCCGCCGTCTTTCAGATGCTCTTTGAATAAACGAAATACATTTTCCTTCTCATCCCATACATGATGCAGGGCGCGGTTCATTGCAATCAAATCAACAGACTCATTGATTGTAAATTGATGGATATCGCCCTTCATAAATTTCAGGCGGTTATCAAGACCGTCTCTTTTTGCAAGCCTTGCTGCATGGTTTATGCTCTCCTCAAACCCGTCAAGACCGATGCCGCGGAGATGAGGGAAACGAAGCGCCATTTTTCTTAGGTACCAGCCATTGCCGCAGCCGAGGTCAACAGCAAGGCCGCCTTTTTTATCTGTCTCATTATAAACAGGCACATTCGGCAATATCTGCTGTTCAAACATGCCAGCAAACATTGCCTCAAGCATTGGACCAAAGAGGTGAAGTATGCTCTCCCGCTCTGCAAGCACCTTTTCTCCTGGACGCTCGCCGCTCCTTATAAGAGTTGCTGTCCTCTCTGCCATGTGCGCAGAAAGCACTGACTGAACAGCAAAAGGCATTAGTGTGCCCGGAGTTTCTGGAACAAATGCCCTGCCAAGCTCTGTTAGTTGAAATTTTCCATCGGCCTCATCAAGCAAACCGAATGCAAAAGCAGCATCGCACCAACGATTTAAATATCCGATGTCAAGACCTGTCTTTGCTGAAAGCTCATCAGGCGCTGCCTTTCCCATCTCAGCTAATGTTGAAAAAATAGGATTGGCTATGCCTATATACGCCACATTAAGCGCCATTGCCCCCTGCATCTGTGCCATAACCTGACTGCGAAGCTCCTGTGAAATGCTCATGGTTTTCTCCTATTAAGAATTTAGATAAAATTTTTGTGGGAATAATTGTTACAAAACAGGATTGCCTCAGAAGAAATTAATTCTATCCATTTTGACT
>JAHFEP010000262.1 GCA_023248415.1 Nitrospirota bacterium | reverse complement strand
ATGTATCATCCTGCCGTCTAAAAGGGGCATATGCGGTGTTCGGGAGAATCAGGAAGGCACACTCTATACCCTTGTGTATGAGAGGCTTGTCTCTGCTAATATAGACCCGATTGAGAAAAAGCCTTTTTTCAATTTTTATCCCGGAACACAGTCATACTCTATTGCAACAGTTGGCTGCAATTTCAGGTGCCTGCACTGCCAGAATTATGAAATCTCGCAGATGCCAAAGGATAAAAAAGGCATGATAATAGGCGATGCTGTTAAGCCAGAAGAAATTGTATCTGCAGCAGAGAAGGCAGGATGCAAAAGTATTGCCTATACCTATACAGAGCCAACAATCTTTTTTGAATATGCCTATGATACAGCAAGGCTTGCAAATAAGAAGGGAATCAAGAATGTCTTTGTAACAAACGGCTATATGACTAAAGAGGCTCTTACCCTGATTAAACCCTATCTTGATGGCGCGAATGTTGATTTAAAATTCTTTGATGAAAAGACACATCAAAAGATATGCGGCGCTAAAGTAAGCCATGTGCTTGAGACAATAAAGCTTATGCACGAATACAACATCTGGGTTGAGGTGACAACGCTTATAATCCCCACTTTAAATGATTCAGATGATGAATTAAAACAGATTGCAAAATTTGTTTATAGTGTCGGGCCTGAGATACCGTGGCATGTGAGCGCATTTTATCCAACATACAAGCTTACAGACAAGCCGCGGACGCCTGCTGAGACATTGCAGAGGGCAAGAAAGCTCGGATTTGACGCAGGCTTAAGATATGTATACACAGGAAATATCCCAGGCGATGAAGGCGAGGACACATTATGCTATAATTGCAAGACAATGCTGATAGACAGACACGGCTATGAGATTTTAAAATACACTATAAAGGACAACAGATGCCCAAAATGCAATACCATTGTTGACGGCAGGCTATCCGTCGCTACTCCGTAGCTATGGAATAGCGAAGGATAGGGCATGGAGGAGTTTAAGAAGTAAATGATTCAGGATATAAGGCTTCATGGACAGATAAATAATGTTATAGACTACTATGCAACCATTGCCGGCAGAGATATAAGCAATAGGTTCTTCTATGAAATCAGCGCTGAAGACGGCCACAGGTTTATCAGGTTTTTCTCCCACGGCAATGAGTTCGTAATTAGCGAAAAAGGGATTGCCTATAAAGGGACGGGAGGCAGCTTCTGCGAGTATATGTTCGGCGTAAGCCAGCCAATAAAGGATATGGTTAAGAAGGATGTTATAAACAGGCTGATAATGTATGGCACATTATTTGACTCTACAGGAGAAAACCTGATATTTACAAATCAGACCTACGGATTTGAGACCTTTGATGAGGTATTTGTAAAAGGAAACGCCCTGTGCAATTACTACTTTTTCATCCAGTCAAAATTTAAAGGCGACCTAAAGACACAGCAAGAGCATCTCTTAAGGCGCCTCGGAAGATTTTTAAAGAGAACAAAAAATATCCACTTGCAGAATGAGCCTGCCTTAATAGAAGAAATCCTAACCACATTAAAAGACCCTGATGCAATATTATACATCTTTAAGCTTATTCACAGGCATAATACAGAATATTATACCATTTATAAAGAGTTTTACTCTGATGAAAAGATGATAAAGGAGCATGAGTACAAAATATTGCAGGACATGACAAAGGCATATAACATTGACCAGTACCAGCTTGAGAGGATAAAGATTGATGTGCTATACAAACACCCGGACAACAGGCGCATAATTGATGAATACAAGGATATACTTGTCTCTATTACAAAGGAAAAAGGCATGGACCAGGGAAAGGTGGCAAGGCTGAACAGGCTGCGGTCATTGAGCATAAGAAATAATATTCCCCTTGAGCTATTTTCTGCCTTAGATGAACTGCTTTTAAAAGGCAAGAAGCTCGGAAGTGTTGATGAGCCTGAATATATCAAAAGCACAAGGGAGATACTTGAGGGAATCTTTATCAGCGAACATCTTACAGAAAACAACGTATCAAACGAAGACCTTATTGCACTGTTAAGATCAAAACAGACTGCCATGGAAAAGAGGGATTTAAGATTTGAAGGCCTGCTCCTGGAATCAGGAAAGAGGTGCGACGAGTTTTTCAGAGACGCAAATAATACAAAGCCGCTTGAGGCATTGAGCAATATAGTAACCTTCTTTGACCGCTTTGATGCTGCATTCTCTTATATCAATCAGATAGTATTTATGGAGGATGTAGATATAACAGAAGAACGGCTGCGGAGCATATTACAGAATAAAAAGATATTTGATGATATAGACCCAAAGATATTTAAGGAACTGTTTATAGAAGCAATACTAAAAGACAGATACCTTACATCCTTTGGGAAAAAGAAAATTTATGTAATGTTTAAAGGTCTGAAGGATGTAGAAGAGAGGCTTATTCCATTAAATACAGTTGTAACCCAGCTTACAGAGGCAAACAAAGAGGCAATACTATACAGGACTGTACATTTTTATTTCAGGAAGAGGATGAAGAACATATACTTAGAATTACGAAAGAATGATAATTTTGAGGATACAAGAAAAGAGCTGTCAAAGGAGCTTATGGAAGACAGGATTATTAATAAGGAGATACCGCCTGAACTTTTCAATAAGGTCCTGCAGGATTTAAAGGAGGAGATGGTCTACCTATATGAAATCCTTCCAATGATAATAAATAATAAAGATGCTCAGCTGAGAGAAAAATTCTTAAAAGAGAGCAATCTTGACAGATATTATATAGAGGAGTTAGAACGGGAGTTTGTGGAATTGAAGGGCACTGACGCATCAATCCTGAACCTGATGCAGAGATATGAGACAGAAGGGGTTTATCAAGGGGTGTAAGATAATCCCCCTTTGTCCCCCTTTAGAAAAGGGGGATAAAAAATATTCTCTTCCCCTCTTTCCTAAAGAGGGGTTAGGGGAGATTACTATGTAATCCATTACATAGTTGTGTAATCTGTTACATAGTTAAAAGTGATAGAGTTAGTATTTAATGGCTGTGGAAAACCATGCTAAAAGTCATTGCGAGCGAAGCGAAGCAATCTAACTTCTTTAAAATCAATAAGTTGGAGATTGCTTCGTCGCTTACGCTCCTCGCAATGACAGCATAAAGAAATTTTGGCACAGCACTTGCATATAGTTATAATTGAAAACTAAATATTAATGGTCAAATGACCACCGATAAGGGTAACTCCATCTGAAAAGATGGAGGCACAAAGTCCTTAGCCTAAGTCTACCTCCCCTTAATCCCCTCCTTTGTAAGGAGGGGAAATGGGGAGGTTGAAAAGACAAGATATGGCTGAAAGGACTGCCGAAGTGGGGGGAAGTAATATACAGAGGCCTGCTTACCAAAAAATCGGTGGCAGGCCTTTTTTGTTTGAACTTTACTGTCATTCCGAGCGAA
>JAHFEP010000261.1 GCA_023248415.1 Nitrospirota bacterium | reverse complement strand
ATCGGGCACATGAAAGGCTTTGAAGACACGATGATTTATGATAACTGAGTTTAAAGTTGGCGAGAAATATACAAATGACCAAATTCGTTTTGCTTTAAATGTTGAGAATTTGGGAGGCATTCGCCCATCTGTTGACGCAACCAAAAATCTTAACCACCTTGTCATATTAACTACAACAGCGCAGTATGAAAAAAATATATCTGAGAATCCTTATCACGACAGAATTGAAAACAATATACTGATTTATACTGCCCAAGGAAGAACAGGCGACCAAGACATTAGCGGCAGAAATAAGCGAATTCTTGAACAATACATAAACCCAATCCCTTTCTATGGTTTTTCAAATGAAGGAAGACAAACTTATACCTTTCTTGGATTGCTTGAACTCCTTCGTCATTTTCAAGAATATCAAATAGACAAGAAGAATGCTTTAAGAAAAGTTTGGGTTTTTGAGTTTTTTATTCACAATGAAATTCCTGTAATCCCTATTCAAAATGCAAAAAATATAATTGCTGCAATATTTAAGGAGTCAAGAACAAATAACGAAATTAGCAGAGAAGAAAGAGAAGTTGTCTTGCTGGAACAGCCGCAAGAGGCTTATGAAACAGCAAACTATGAAACGGAAGAAATTCGTTCTCATCTTCTACAAATCAATCCTTACCGTTTTGAATCTCTTGTAAAAGACGTTGTTGAATCCAACGGCTTTATAAATGTTACCGTAACACCTCCCTCACAAGATGGGGGAATAGACGTAAACGCTTACGTTGCCGATTTAAATTACTTTTTTTCGAAGACGCATGTTCAATTTCAAGTAAAACGTTGGCGTCATTCTGTCGGCAGTGTTGAGATAAATAGTTTTAGAGGCGCGCTGCACACGACTGCAAAAGGCGTTTTTGTGACAACAAGTCACTTTACTAAAGCCGCAATTCAGGAGGCTGAGCATTCTGTTAAGCCTTGCATTTCTCTGATTGATGGATTCAAATTCTCAAAACTTATTAAAGACACTGGAACAAACTTAAACAAATATATGTGAGGTGTTATGCCATGAGTAATAAGTGCCATAATGAAAAATGGGAGTGCTATATGTGCGGCAAGGAACATGTTTTACAATTCATTCCAGGAGGATGGCTTGGTAATTACCATCCGCTTTGCGATTCATGCTCAGATTCTGTTTTCTTCGATGCGACATCTAAATTCAATAATGCTATGACTTTTCACTATTCAATTGGCGAGGTTAGAAATTGTGTGCCAGCTAAAACCAGACTATGAGAACACTATCTTCAAAACAAAAGGCCGTTCGGCTTATCTCAGGTAGAACTCCCCTGTTTATTCATTCGGCGATAGAGAAGTGAGTGAATGCGAACCAAACGAGCTTGGTGGAAAAATCCTTTCCATATGGAATGAGAGAGTTGCCGGAATCAGGAAGCTTTACAAGCACGTCAGAACGGTTGTGCTTATCAAATCCGATGACTTGCTTGAAATGTCCGTTTTTGAGTTTGATACGATAATGTATTCAGAAACAGATTATTTTTGGACATGGAATAAAAGAAAGAATCTGGAAGGATTTAAGAAGTCAATAGAAGAGCACATCTTTACATGGCAACCACACGGCTCACAATTTACAATTATTGAAGATGTTTCCCCTAATAGGCTTTCTATAAGAATCAAACAACCCCCCGCTTTGGATAAAGACCTCATCCTTAAAGCCCTTAAATTTGACAACTCTTGGGTTCAAATCATTAAATGACAAGACATGGATACTGTAAGCCCTGATAAACGTTCTTGGATTATGGCGCGAGTTAAATCAAAGGGCGGCAAATCCACTGAATTAAAAATAACCCAAATTTTAAAAGAAAAGGGACTTAAAGGATGGCGAAGAAATTTTAAGCTGCATGGAAAGCCTGATTTTGTCTATCCAAAGCTTAGAGTAGCTATATTTGTTGACGGCTGTTTTTGGCATGGATGCAAGAAACATTGCCGTTTGCCGTCATCAAATCAAGCGTATTGGATTGCCAAAATTGAAAGAAATAAAGCCAGAGACAAAGCGGTATCTAAAGAACTAAAAACGATGAGTTGGAATGTAATTAGAATATGGGAACATGAAATCGGGACATCTCAACTAATGAGAAAGCTAAACAAAGTAGCGGAGCTTATTTGAGACCGCACGGGTCACACAGCCACACAGGGTCAAAATCTTCATTGCTCACAGCCTTGCCTTGACCATATAAATAAAACCCTCAACCTCTAAAACCTTATCCCCTGCCTTTACAGCAATATTTGATGCCTTGCTTATAACATGATAGTTTGTGATAACTGCGCCGTCCTGCCTGACGATAAAACCGCTGCCTTGACTTATTGGCTCGCCTTTCTGATTATAGGCCACAACAGCCTTGTTGTTCTCCTTAAAAATCTTATCAGCATCTGCAAAAGAAACAGCAGGCAAGAGTATTTTTGCAATCAGCAGGAGGGTAAAAATAATGAAGCTTCTTTTATTAATGGTTTTTGATAGCATATTGCCTTGCTCCAGTTTTGGTTAAGTCTGCCCGTAATGAAGCTATTACAGTTACAGGCTGAAAAAAGTATAGCCACTTTGTGCAAAGAGGTCAATACAAAAGCTTATCTCAAAACCTTTATAAAATTTATGAATATTTTAGGATGCTATATAAGAGAGGTTATTTATTTTTGGGGTTAGAAGTAAAAAAATCATGATTCCTGACCGCCGTCAGGCAGGAAGTGGAAATCTATCCGCAGTTATGACATAAACCGTTCTGGTTCATATCAAGCTTTGTTTTATCTCCAACTGCTCAGAAATTCAATTCTATTTTTCATATTTGTATCTTTAAGTGAAAACCAGAGCTTCATAAATCGTTTTAATAGCACACTAGTTGGCAACTGGTCAGATATTATAATCCCTGAATGCTCTTTTCCGGATTGTAAATATTCCTTATGTAACAGGATAAAATCTCTTTTGTTATGAGTGAAAACGACTCTCTTCTCTGCTGTTGCATATAAAAGTTGTTTTGCATCTGATTGCCTGAGGTTTTTAGCCTGCTGGGTTGTAATTACATCAACCCCTCTGTTTATAAGCGCATTGGCAAATGAGGATGGGACATCTTCATCAAAATAGATTTTTATTCTCATTTGGAAAGAAGCTTTTTTATGTTGTCTTCGCTTTCATCGTCTATTTCTTTGTCAATCTCTTTCTGATGTTCATAATAATAGGAAAGGGCATCATGGATTTGGGAAAGGGTAAGATGCGGGAATTCCCTAACAAGCTCATCAGAGGAAAGGCCGAGTTTATAGTAAGCGACAATATTTGAAACTCTTGTCCTTGTCCCTGATATTATAGGCCTGCCGCCGCCAATCTCCTTGTCCGAGGTTATGTAAGGATGGATAAGTTCTGTAGGCATATATCCTCCACGCTTTTATCAAATTCTA
>JAHFEP010000007.1:27726-30583 GCA_023248415.1 Nitrospirota bacterium | reverse complement strand
TTTGTTTATACTCATCGGTGTAGTTAAGAAGAATGCTATTCTTCAGGTAGATTATACAAATACATTAAGGGCAAAGGGAATGGAACGTTTTGATGCGCAGATGGAGGCAGACAGGGCAAGGCTGAGGCCAATATTAATGACAACCCTCGCAATTATTGCAGGCATGCTTCCTGTTGCACTCGGAAGAGGCGACGGCTCTGCATCAAGGGCATCACTTGCCACAACAGTAGTAGGAGGCCAGGCGCTCTGTTTAATCGTTACACTTCTTATTACACCTGTGGTATACTCATTGCTGGATGATTTGGGAAAATTAAAGCTCTTTTCAAGGATACCAGAGATAAGGTCATTAATACCGATTAAGGCAGGGTTAAAGAAAATAGTAAATTTTTACAAATAGTAAAAATCCTAAACATACCGGGGTAAAAACCAATGTCAAAACCGTTGATAGAAACAGTAAAAAAGATGGTGGTTGCAAAGACACCTCTCATCTACATAGAATCAGAGGAAGAGGAGAGGGTTGAGAGGCTTGTAAAGATGCTTGCTGAAACTACATTTTCAAAACCCATCAATGCCTACACATGGACATGCACAAAGGGGATTGAATTAAATGGAAAGTCTGTAGACTCTGCAAAATCACCAGCAGATGCAATCAACTGGGCAATTAATCTAAAGGAGGTTGCCTTTATTATTTTTGAAGACCTCCAGTGGTCTATCAATGAACCGGCGGTCACAAGAAAGTTAAAAGAGGCGTATAAAGGTATACGCGATACCTACAAAACCATCTTTATTATATCGTCCAAATTAACAATACCTGATGACCTGAAGAACAATATAGCTTCTGTAGATCTTGGTCTGCCGCTTAGGGATGAATTAGAAACGTTATTTTTAAACATTTTAAAGGCGCAAAAAAATATCCAGGAAGCAAGCCTTACACCTGCATTAAAAACAAAGATTATAAATGCCGTATTAGGCCTGACATATAACGAGGCAGACAGGGCGATCAAAAGGGCGCTTATTGGAAAAACCGTGATTGACGACTCTGTTGTAGATACAACATTAGAGGAAAAATATAATCTTATTAAAAAGAGCGGGGTGTTAGAATATGTTCTTAATCCAATCAAAATAGATGATATCGGCGGCATGGAAAATCTGAAGTCATGGCTTAATAAAAGGGCAAATCTATTTTCCAAAGAGGCGCAGGACTTTGGCCTGTCCAAACCAAAGGGCGTGTTAATGACAGGAATAAGCGGCTGCGGCAAAAGCCTGTTTGTTAAAGCGATTGCCTCTTTCTGGGGGTTGCCGCTAATCAGGCTTGATATGTCAAAGGTATATGAAGGGACATTTGGTTCAGCAGAGGAGTGCCTGAGAAAGGCTATTAACAGCGCAGAGGCAATATCGCCATGCATACTCTGGATAGATGAGATAGAAGCAGGCATTTCTGTTCAGGGCTTTAAAGCAGAGGGAGGCTCTGCAACAAGGGTGTTGGGGACATTCCTTACATGGATGCAGGAAAAGGACAGCTTTGTATTTGTTGCTGCAACTGCAAATGCAATCCACCTGCTCCCTGCAGAGATATTGCGAAAGGGAAGATTTGATGAAATATTCTATGTAACCCTGCCGAATAAGGCTGAAAGACACCAGATATTCAAGATTCATCTTGAAAAGAGAAAGAACAACCCGCATTATTTTGACATAGACTTGCTTGCACACTCCACAAAAGGCTTCAGCGGCGCAGAGATTGAGCAGATAGTTTCATCAGCCATGTATGAGGCATTCAGCGAAAACAGGCCAATGAAACAGCACGATTTAATGACTGCTATAAACAGGACAGTTCCATTATCAGTTACAATGGATGAGCAAATTAAGGAAATTGAGAACTGGGCATTTAACAGGGCAGTAAGGGCATCGGAAAAGAAGGACGACTGATGGAGCCGGCGAGAGGGATTGAACCTCCGGCCCGCTGATTACGAATCAGCTGCTCTACCACTGAGCTACGCCGGCAGCAATAATAAGTTATCATAGTTAACAAGAGCTTGTCAAATTATTGATAACGATTGCATCTCACCTTGTATTCTATTACTAAGAACTGTGCAATGGGCTTGAAAATAAGGCAGGGGATTTAAAAAAAAAGATGAAATATTTTTTGCAGCAGAATAAAGGCTGTGCAATGGGTTGAACCGCGCCTGATGCTTTTATGATGAAAACAAGGATGTATTTCTCCGAGTACGTTCTCCACGGCAGTGTTTAGAACGCGGCGCGGCATTAAACTCTTAATATCCCATACCCTTTTATAAAGGGGGAACTCCCCCATTGGTCGGTATAAATATTTCAGGATAAGCTATCATCACCCACCCTGCAACCACGGAGAAGACAAACACCAAAAGCGCCAGCAAGAAGCCGCTCACCGGACTCATTATCTCTTCTTTTGCTATCTCCAGACGCTCCTCTCTGCCTCCTGTGTACTCATGCGACAAAACCCTTAAAGATGTAAGACTCATGGAATTCACCCCCTTTCTTCCTTCTTCAGAAAAAGCTATTCTACTTTCGATGATTAATACTATACTTTATGCCACAAAAAATGTAAATTCCCCACAAGTATGATTTTTCATAGTATTTTAGGTGAGAGATTCCCCAAAAGGGAGTAGAAGGCGCTGTAACCCCCTAATAATAAACATGATTCTTGAATAGCAGGGGAATAGATATCTCATGACGGGGTAGATTGATAACATGACAGGGAATGATTAAATTACGGCAAGTGTGATTAGCGCTTTTCCTTAAGGAAGAGGGTGACCGCTTCCAATCTGCTCCTGACACCGAGTTTCTTGTAGATATTCTGCAGGTGGGACTTGACGGTCTC
>JAHFEP010000007.1:3763-27626 GCA_023248415.1 Nitrospirota bacterium | reverse complement strand
AATGATTAAATTACGGC
Source organism: Nitrospirota bacterium (assembly GCA_023248415.1). Lineage (GTDB taxonomy): Bacteria > Nitrospirota > CAKKRA01 > 9FT-COMBO-42-15 > 9FT-COMBO-42-15 > 9FT-COMBO-42-15. Next base: position 27,609 of record JAHFEP010000007.1, on the reverse strand, counting down.
AAGTGTGATTAGCGCTTTTCCTTAAGGAAGAGGGTGACCGCTTCCAATCTGCTCCTGACACCGAGTTTCTTGTAGATATTCTGCAGGTGGGACTTGACGGTCTCTGTCGATACGTATGTGAGGGCCGATATCTCCTTGTTGCTCTTCCCATGGAGAAGCAATCGCAACATTTCCTTCTCACGTTCCGTCAAAGAAAACTTCTCGTCCATCTCCTTTTCCATGTCCTCATCGTTCTGCGGTGCGCCTTGTGGCGAGGGTGCCGGGAGCGCAAGATTGGCCAGGAAAGGTGACGTTACCTTTTTTCCGGCATGGGTACCCCTTATTATCCTGACAAATTCCGTGTGGTCGGCGTCCTTTAGGATATAGCCGGACGCCCCTGCCCGGAGGGCGGCGACCACCCTTTCATCTTCATTATATACGGAGAGCATCAGTATCCTGACATCCCGATTCCGTTCAAGGATCATCTCCGTAGCCTTAATACCGTCAAGTTTGGGCATCTCCACATCCATGAGGATTATATCGGGATTTACCTTCTGGGCCAAGGTGAAGGCGTCTTGGCCGTCCGCTGCCTCCCCGACCACAACGAGGTCCTCCTCTTGCTCCAGAAGGCTCATCAGCCCCTGGCGAAAGAGCCGCTGGTCATCGGCTATGAGAATCTTAATGGGCATGCCCCTCGCCTCCCTTTGCGGGTAATGTAATATAAAATACAGCGCCTTTCTCGGGTCTGTTTTCAGCCCAGATCTTCCCGCCGTGAACATCAATGATAACCTTGCAGAAGTAGAGACCGAGACCGCTCCCTCGTTTGCTCTCCTTCTTGCCAACCTTATAGAGCGGCTCAAAAATGCTCGCAAGCTTCGATGGATGAATGCCAATGCCTTCATCTTCTATTGAAAACAATAGATCACCCCCGCCGTCTCCTGTCAGCCTGAACGTGATATCCACCCTGCCGCCAGCATCTGAATACTGGATGGCATTATCCAGAAGGTTGATAAAGACCCTCTTCAACCGCCGTATGTCGGCATGTATTGCTGTCGACCTGTCCTCGCAGTGCAGATATACCCTTACATTCTTCTCCTCCGCCTCTATCTGCAGGAGCTTGACCGCCTCTTCAACAGCCTCAATGACAGGGAAGGTGGAAAAGATCAGCGGGAGGTCTTCATAGCTGTTCTGGTATACATCCAGGACGTCGTTGATCAACCCCAGGAGGAGTTCGCTGCTGGAGATGATATCCGCAAGCACACGGTTCGTGGCTTCGGGACTCGATGTGCCTATGGTACTCTTGAGGCTCTTGAGACGTTGCCTGATACCAATGATAGGGTTGCGGAGGTCATGGGCAAGCATGGAGGAGAAGTGGCTCAAGGCATTGAACCTCTCGGCCCGAAGAAGCTGCCCCTCCAGCTCCTTCTTCTTGGTTATGTCCCGCAGATGGACCACCAGAAAATCCATCTTCTCGTTCTTCCTAATGCCGATAATATCCATCTCCATTATAAGAAGCTCTCCGTTTTGGTTCAACACACAGACTTCCACCGTTGGCTGATTCTTACCGCCCAGCGTCCGTTCCAAGAGGTCGGCAAACTTTTTCCTGTCCCCTTCCGGCAGGATTACCGGGAACTCGCGGCCAATGATAATGTCTCTCAAATAACCTAAAACCTCCTCCTGTTTCCTGTTGACCGCCGTCACCCGTCCTTCCGTATCGAGCATGAAGAGCGAGTCTGTCAAACTGTCGAACAGGTTCTTGTACTTCTCCTCCGATTCCCTGATTACGCCTTCCAGCTTTTTCCGCTCCGTAATATCCCTTACAAAGGCCCTTGTTCTGACGAAGTCTCCCGTTATCGGATCGTAGTTGGCGGTAGCCGTCACCTCCACATCTATCCTCCTGCCGTCCTTGGTAATGAACTGGGACTCCACCGTGCTGATGCCTTTCTCTATCGCCTGTGCTATGTGGTCTTTCATACTCTCCTTGAATTCATCGGGCATAATATCGTCTATCCTCTTGCGCCTCATCTCGGACAGGGTATACCCCACGGTATCGAGCTCCGTCTTGTTTACGTTTACGAAAAACCTATCGGCATTGACTGAATGTATCATTTCAGGAGAGTTTTCTATAAGGTCTTTATACCGTTCTTCCGATGTTTCAAGTTCCTTCGTCCGTTTTTGAAGGTTTGAATAGGTCTCCTGGAGTGTGTCTGCCATCCGGTTGAACTCATCCGCCAGCTTTTCTATCTCATCGTTTGTTTTGATGGCAAGACGATACCCGAGATCCCCCTGTTCAAAGTGCTCAACGCCTTTATAGAGTTCATCGATAGGTTTTACGATCTTCCTGGCGGCATAGACACCCGTAAAAGAAAGAAGGGCTATCAGGGCCGCGCCGAATAAGGATATGCGAGAGAGGAGGGAATATATCGGCGCGTAGACTTCCTCTGGGCTCTGCCGTGTAAAAATATACCACCTTTTGCCGTCGAACCAGTTGTTCTCCGATATAAGGGTGGAGCGTACCGGCGCAAAACCTATGATGGAACCGCGTCCGCCGTGGGCATCGTCCTTGACCACATCCCACCCGGGCCGGGCATGCGAGATAGTTGCAATAAGATCGGAACCCACCTGGTGGCTGCGGAGGGGAAAGATGGGGCACATAATGATCGTTCCCGAAGAATCGACGAGGTTTGCATGACCGGTCTCTTCAATCCGCACACTATTGATGACTGAAAGGAGTTTATCCACGCTGTACCTGATAACAAGCAAACCGACAACTGTGCCGCCGTCCATGACGGGCACCGCGATATTTATCAGGTACACATCTGTCTCCCCTTCAAGCTTTAAATCTCCGACATAGACCCTTCCCTTATTGTCATTATACGCGCCAGTAAACCAATTTTCGTTCTTGTAGTCACCTTTATTGCTTTCATTGATCCCGGCAATAAATCTTCCCTCAGAATCAACGACCAGAAGACTGTGAACCGCCCGCTCATCATACCTCTTGAATTCCCTGAGATAATGGATCAACGTTGGATCGCTGCCCCTATTTTTTATTGCAGCACGTATGTTGGGGGAGAGAGCAAGCCTCTGGGTATCGATCACCTCTCTTCCAATCACCATATCTATCTTGTCCGCGGTCTCCTTGGCCAGCTCCTGGAAGCTTGCGCCAATAGAGTTCCTGCGAGTGGTCTTCCCGTCGAGATAGGTAAGATAAAGCCCCACTATGAGAGGCAGCATACCTACAATAACAATGGAGATGACGACTTTTTTCTGTATACCCAGCTTCATGATCGGCGCCTTAAAAAATCTTGGTAGTGTATAAAATTAAAACCTGCACCTGCAAATCACGATAATCCACAATTCCTTTGAGGTTATACCAAAGCTTTACATGAACTTTATAAATAGCCTCTTCATTACAGGCATAAAAAATATACTATATATATCACAGCCACTTCTTCCTTTTAAAATAAACTGCCATAAGACATCCAACAGCAGCCATAATAAACAAGACAACAAAATAACTCAATCGCCACTCAAGCTCTGGCATGTATTTGAAATTCATGCCGTATATGCCTGCAATAAAGGCTAAGGTTTTATGCAGATGCCTTAACACTATTTATTTTTTTACGCCTTTTCTTTATCATCTTTTTTATTACAAGTACAATTCCTTTAATCCCTTTATAAAAAAGATTGGGGGTCAGCACCCTTAAAAGAATCATTTTTTTTATAATCCTCAAAATATGCGGTAAGCTATAAAACTCCCTTGTAACCCTGCGCCTGATCTGCTTTAAATGCGCAACTGAATATTCATCAGAATATACCTTTCCATCACTGCCTATATGATAATTTGGCATATCCTTAATAACATGTAGCAATGGAGAATACCGCCTGATCCTCAACTGGCTGAGTCCTAAGGTATCCACGCCCAATTTGCGGGCATATGATGGAATCTGCATCATCTCATCTTCCTTTTCGCCTAAATTTCCAATGATAAAGTAACCATGTATAAAGAAATTATATCTATTTAGCACCTTTGCCCATTCCATTGCCTGTTTAGTTGTAAATCCCTTCTGCATTGCCTTTAGCATCCTGTCCTGTGTTGATTCAAGGCCTACTAATAATACCCTGAAACCTGCCTTATAAATCTTTTCAACAAGGTCAGGTCTTGCAGCAATGTTTAATCTCGTATTTATAAAATATATCTTGTCTATTTTTTCTTCTATTAATAGATCGCAAAGCCGCTCCACCCTCTTTAAGTCATTTGTCATGTTGTCATCTGTAAAGCCCACATATCTTGCCTTGATTGTTTTTAGCTCTTCAATAACAGACTCAGGGGAACGGGCTGACCAATTCCTTTTTTCGCCGTGCGGATTGGAGCTAAAATCACAATATTTACAGCTAAATGGACAGCCCCTTGAACTTGATATGGTATCCCATTCAATGCCTAAATCCAGATCCTGCAGCTTTACCGTGTATTTATAACGTCTTAAACTCCTGTCAGGGTAAATATTATCCATAACCTTTGAAAGACTCCTTGGAGCATTATGGATAACTGAACCGTTATTTCTATATGATATGCCTGTAATCTCTGTAAGAGGCTTCTCCTGTAATATATCTCTTACTATCTCCTCGCCGTCTCCCCTTACAATTATATCAATATTAGGGCAGTCCTTGAAAAACTCGTCTACATTTTCAGTTGCATATCTGCCGCCCACAATCGTTTTAACATTCTTTGGAAGGCTGTTTATTAATTGCTTTACCTCTTTTTCTTCATGCCACCAGTTTATACTTATGCAGATAAGGTCTGTTGTATTATCAATAAAAGCCAATGCATCATTCTCAAAACGCATGTCTATTATTACAATCCTCTCTACAAAATCCTTAATTGCAGAGGCAATATGCTCTAAACCCAAAGGCGGAACAATTCCTATATCTGATATCTCTTTTCTTTGCGGATGTATGCACAGGGCATTTTTGTATTTCATAATGACTAAAATATTAACATTTATCCATTAAAAGGACAAGCTATTTGTCTTAATAAGTGTGGGGTCTCACGAATAAATTTACACAGTCGTGTATTTAGCAGAAATCCAGATACATAGGAGCTTATTATCTATTGCTGAAACATCTCTTTTTCTATAAACAAAAAAAGGGGCTCGCCTAAAATTTCTTTAAGGCGGCCCCTTTAAAATAACTTATCTTACTATTACTTCTTTGCTGGTGCTGTCTCTTTTTTCTCAGCACATGGGTTCTTTGCCCCTTCCTTTTTCTCTTCTTTCTTCTCTTCCTTCTTCTCGCCCTTCTTTGCCTTCTTCTTCTTCTTTTTCTCTTCTTTCTTCTCGCCCTTCTTTTCCTCTTTCTTCTCTTCCTTCTTTGGCTCCTCTTTCTTTGCTGGCTCTGCTGCTGGCTTCTTTGCCTCTTCAGCGAAACCTAAGCCTGTGAAAGCAACGAAGATAATACCTGCTAATAAAAGACCGAATATCTTTTTCATCCCTGTTCACCCCCCTTCCTTTTATAGATTCAAATATTATTGCTAACTGTATAAGATATAAAGCAATAAACATGCCAGAGGTTAGAAGAAAGAAGGCAGACAAAATAAAATAGATAAAAACCTATATTTTATGAATAGTTAGAGCTTTACAGCCTCTCATCTATCATCTTAATTTAATCTTCATTCTTCTATCCTCTACCCCAAATGGTGCATTTAATGTATTATTTAAGCAATTTTATCCCCCTAACCCCCCCTTTATAAAAGGGGGCTAAAGAGTATTGTATTATGGAATCATTACCTTTAATGCCTTTGGATTTATTTAAAAAGAATTTGCTATTATCAGCGCTTTAGATTTCATCTTTTTATTTTTCTCTTGCAAAAAACCATTAATTAATGTAAATATAACAACTGTATCTCTTATAAACACCTGTCTGTTGACAGGCAGGAAGGAGTAAAAATGCGGGCAAAGGACAAGGAATTAGATAGAAGGCGAAGAAGGCGGCAAAAAAGGCTGCTGGAGAAGAGAAAGGCTCACCGCCTCCAGAAGGCTGCTGAAAAATCTGCAAAAAAGGCTTAGAAACAGAATCTGCATCATCTTTTCTGAAATCTAAAGGCTATTGGAAGGAGCTCTTCTATTTTTTTAATAGTATAATCCTTCTTGCTATCCGCCATTATTACCTTTATATCAGGTGCAAATTCAAAGAGTATCTGTCTGCAGGAGCCGCAGGGCGGACAGAAATCCTGCCCCTCTGCTGCTACTGCTATTGCAGTAAATTCTTTACAACCCTCTGAAATTGCCTTATAAAGCGCAACCCTCTCTGCGCACATTACCATTGTAAGAGAGCTGTTTTCTATGTTGCAGCCTGTAAATATTCTACCATCCTTTGATAGAATTGCAGCTCCGACTTTAAACCTTGAGAAATTGCAGACGGAATTTTCTGACGCAGCTATTGCCTTATCAATTAGCAATCTTATCTGTTTATCATCCATCTATTCTTTTTATCACCCCTTCAATCAAAGCTGCTGCCTCTTTCATCCTTTTTTTACCTGCCTGAATAACATCTGCGTGAGAAAGCGGCCTTGAAGAAATGCCTGCTGCCATGTTTGATATTAAGGCAATGCCAAGAACCTTTAAGCTTAAATACCTTGCCATAATAACCTCAGGTACAGTTGACATGCACACAGCATCTGCGCCGAGTCTTCGCAGTATATTTATTTCTGCTGGTGTTTCGTAAGATGGACCTGATAATGCTGCAAGCACGGCTTTATGCAATCTTAGCCCCATACCCTTTCCTGCATTTATCGCAAGAGCCTGTAGTTTCTTGTCATAGGCGCCACACATATCAATGAACACATCTTCCCTCTTTCCCCTTAAAGGATTTTCAGGCAGAAGGTTTATGTGGTCTTTTATGAGCATAAAATCACCGGTTTTAAATCTCTTATTTATCCCGCCAACAGATGTTGTAGCAATCAATGTCTTTATTCCAAGACCAGCCATAATCCTGACAGGAAATGTAACTTCATTCATAGAATAGCCTTCATAATAGTGCACCCTGCCCTGCATAATAACCACAGGTTTATTAGCAATCTTTCCAAATACCAGATTCCCTTTATGGCCCTTTACAGTAGATACAGGGAAATTAATAATTTTATGATATGGTACTATCTGCTTCTTTTTAATGATATTAACCGCATCGCTGAATCCGGAGCCGAGTATTATCCCGAGCTCTGGCTTAAATTTTATCCGTGATTTTATAAATTTAAGTGTTTTTGAAATTCTTTTATCAATGGCAGGCATATAAACCTGATAGAAAAGAAAGTTTATTCAGTAATTTCTTTTTTAGTTTCTTCTTTTGGAGCAGCAGCCTCATTTGCAACTGGCTCTGCCTTTTTTCGACGTATCTTTTCCCTTGTCAACAGGATATTTGAAACAACCCTTCCCTTGGTCCCAAATGGCTCTAACCTTTTCCCGTTAAATTCAATATCAACACCTCCTGCATTTCCGAGTGTAAGAAGAAAGTTCTTCTCTGCCTTAAGGCTTATCTTCTCACCGGGCTGCAGCAAGATATCCTTCTTTTCCTTGTCATCAATGGTTATCATCAGCCAGCTCTGCTCAGCAGCATTAATTACAAGAGACAGGCCTCCCTTTTCCTTTTTTACCTGCTCTATCTTTGGCTGTGGAGCAGGAGGCTCTGCCTCCTTTTTGTCTAATGCCTGAACCGGAGCCTCTATAACATCCTTAGGCTTCTCTACTGCCTTTTCTGTTTTTTCTGTTTTTACCTTCTTATCTTCCCGCTTTTCTGCCTTTTTAACAGGCGACTCTGTGCGAAGAAAGAGGATAGCAAGAATAATAAGAAAAATTACTATGATAGAGCCTATTATCGGAGTAATCTTTTTTATATCTAATTTTAATATTTCATCCTTTTGTGCAGGCTCTTCGCTCTTATTCTCAAGAGGCACAGTCTCCTTAGTCTCCTTTTTAAATTGATTATATCTATTAATAACATCTGCTTCACCAATGCCAAGGAATCTTGCGTAAGAGCGCAAGAATCCTTTTACAAAGACCTCGCCTGGCAGGTCATTAAATCTGCCCTCTTCAATGGCATTAAGGTAATTGATATTAATCTTTGTCTTTGCTGCCACTGTTTCAAGAGAGGCATCCATGGATTTTCTTATACTCTTTAAGTATTCGCCTATTGGCTCCATAAGAAGACCCTATTTTAAAACCTTAAGATAACTTTTAGCAGAATTGGCAAAATCACTCTCTGGCGCTGCATCTATTACCTTTTTAAATTCCTCTGCTGCCAGTTTTTTATTGCCTTCTTTATAATATGCAATGCCTAAGTAGTAGTGGGCGTCTACAAGCCCCGGATTTATTTTTATTGCTTCAAGATAGTTAACTATCGCCTCTCTCCTTTTTCCCATCCTCTCATAAATCTGTCCGAGCTGGAAATAGGCAGGCTCAAAATTTGACTGTATTTTTACAGATGTTTCAAACTCCTTTAATGCCTTTTCATACTCATTTTTATTTAAGTAGACAAGCCCTAAATTGTAATGGGCTGACTGCGGATATGGATACTGCGGATTTGATAATGCCTTTTTAAATTCCTCTATCGCCTTATCCCATTTTTTCTGTGTTGTATAGGCAACGCCTAAATTTGTATGTGCATCTGAAAAATTAGGGTCTATCTTTAAAGCCTTTAGATACATATCAACTGCTTCATCAAGCTTGCCCATATTGCTGTTTATCAAGCCAAGCAGATAATAAGAATCCCTGTCATCCTTGTATGTGGTAATTGCCTTCTGAAATTCAACATAGGCTAACTGGATATTGCCCTCGCTGTAATATTTCAGACCGAGCTTGTGGTTGGCATCTGCCATCCTCTTGCGCTCTGATAGAGACGGACCGCAGGCATAGATAAATAATAATACAACCGCACAACTTAAAAAGATTCTCTTCATAGCCACCCCTTTATTTATAGGTCTTCAAAATGTGTTAGTTTCTTAAATGCCCTGTATCTCTCCTCAATCTCCTTATAGTCAAGTTTCTTGAGCCTCTCAAGGCTGAACGCCTCAACATTGTATGATGCCATCACACTGCCGAAGATTATTGCCTGCCTTATTGCAGGTTCAGAGAGATTCCCTGTATTTGACAGATAACCCATAAAACCGCCGGCAAAGGTGTCGCCTGCGCCAGTGGGATCAAACACTGTCTCAAGCGGATATGCAGGCGCTGCAAAGATATTAGCGCCATTAAACAAAAGTGAGCCGTATTCCCCTCTTTTGATAATCAAAATCTTTGGCCCGTAAGACAGTATGCACCTCGCTGCCTTTAATAGATTTACATCTCCTGCCAATTCCCTTGCCTCTCCGTCATTGATTATCAGTATATCAACCTCTTTAAGCGTTTTGAGGAGTGCATCCTTTTTGCCGCTAATCCAGAAGTTCATTGTATCACACCCGACAATCTCTGGACCCTTTACCTGCTTTAAAACATCAAGCTGAAGCTCAGGGTCTATGTTTGCAAGAAATACGAATTTTGATGATTTGTATGAATCAGGTATCACTGGTTTGAAGCTTTGAAATACATTAAGATGCGTCTCTAATGTCTTTGCCTCATTTAGTTGATAGCCGTATTCACCCTTCCACCTGAATGTCCTGCCAGAAACCTTTTGCAGGCCATCTAAGTTTATTTCCCTGCTCTTTAAGAAATCTATGTGCGCCTGTGGAAAGTCCTCGCCGACAACTGCAACTAAATTCACATCTGTAAAATAACTGGCTGAAGTGGAGAAATATGTTGCAGAGCCGCCAAGCACATCCGCTGCCTCTCCAAACGGCGTCTTTACAGAGTCAAATGCTACTGAACCAACAACAAGGAGACTCATATTACTTTTTTCCTTTCTTGCCCGCTTTGATATATTTTCCTATAATCAATTCAAGCCTCTTTTTTGTTTTTAGCGGAATAAGTTTCGGGTCTGTCATGATTGTATTCGCAAGTGCATCCTTGCAATGGCAATCCCGCTCCTTTGGGATATTTAATATAGCATCTCTTATTATCTTCTTTGCTGTATCAACATTCTGCTTTATAATCTGGATCACTGCCTCTACTGTAACATCCTCCTCTGAAACATGCCAGCAGTCATAATCAGTTGATAAGGCTATTGTGGCATAGCAAATTTCAGCCTCTCTTGCGAGCTTTGCCTCTGTAACATTTGTCATGCCAATAACATCCACACCCCATTTTCTATAGATGATGGATTCGCCCCTTGTGGAAAACTGAGGGCCTTCCATGCAGAGATATATACCGCCATTATGCGTCTTTGCGCCAACTGAAAAGCTTGACCTGTAGAGCTGCTCTGCAAGTCCATTGCATACAGGGTCAGCCATTCCAACATGGGCAACTATGCCGTCTCCAAAGAATGTGCTTATCCTGCGCTTTGTGTGGTCATAAAACTGGCTTGGAATTACAATATGCCCGGGCTCTATCTCCTCCCTCATGCTTCCTACTGCGCTTACAGAGATTATCCTTCCAACACCGAGCTTCTTCATGGCATATATATTTGCCCTGAAATTAATCTCTGTTGGAAGTATCCTGTGTCCCTTGCCATGCCGCGGTAAAAATGCAAGCCTTACACCGCTTAATGTGCCGAGAATAAATTTATCAGATGGTTCTCCAAAGGGGGTCTTTACCTTTACATCCTTAACATCAGTAAGCCCCTCCATTTCATACAAACCGCTTCCGCCGATTATGCCGATTTCTGCCTTCAATTAAAAAACCCTCCTCAATTATTTTTTATGTCATTGCGAGGCTGACAAAGTCAGCCGAAGCAATCTCAAGATGAGATTCCTTCGCTTCGCTCGGAATGACTAAAGGAAACCTACTACCTCTTCTTAAAATAATCCCTCAATATCTCCTTATGGTCAAATACAATCGGCTCTGGAAGATTATTCTCTTTAAATATACCAACATCAGCAGCATCATCTGCTGCCTTTGGCTCTCCGTTTGCCTTTGCAATATAAACAGTAGATATAGTATGAAACCGTTTGTCTCTTTTTGGGTCTGAATATGTATGAAACTGTTTTATAAGCTCTATATCAAGTGATGTCTCTTCTTTAGCCTCTCTCATTGCTGCGTTTTCTAAGCTCTCTCCGTAATCAACAAATCCGCCTGGTATTGCCCAGCCATAAGGCGGGTTTTTTCTCTTTATCAGGATTATTCCTTTATCATCTAATTCAATAATAATGTCAACTGTAGGAATAGGATTTTTAAAATCCCCTGGCCTACTTTCCACTCTTTACAACCTCTTCTGGAAATTTTTCTTCTGATGTCTGCTTCTCCATGAGTTCTACAGCCCTCTGTGGAACAATAGTGGAAATTGCATGTTTATAAATAAGCTGCTGAGCATCCTGCTTGATGAGTACTGCAAAATTATCAAAACCCTTTATTACACCCATCAGCTTCACACCGTTCACAAGATAAACTGTAACAGGTATCTTTTCCTTTCGCACCTGATTAAGAAATAGATCCTGCAGACTCGTGTTAGTCTTATTCATATCCCTGCTCCTTTCATTAACATAGATGTATAAATACTGCACTTGATAATAGCCTATTTCATTTACAACTTCAACCTTTTTTTAATGCCTGATGCCAGACCTTGCGTGTCAATATCATCTGCATTAAACCATTCAATCCTCTTGTCCTGATTGAACCAAGTATACTGCCTCTTTGCATATCTCTTTGTATCCCTTTTTATCAGCCTGACAGCCTCTTCTAAATTATAGTCTCCTCTTAAATATCCGATTACCTGTCTGTATCCTACGCCTGTCATAGAGATGATATTCTCATCATATCCTTTTTTAAGAAGTGCTTTAACCTCATCAACCAAACCGCTGTTTATCATCTTATCAACCCTTTCTTCTATCCTTTTATAAAGCATCTTCCTGTCCATTGTCAGACCGATAATTACAGCATTATATTTTTTTTCTTCAAAGCCGTGAGCCCTATGAAAATAGGATATCGGTTTTCCCTCTTTATAATAAACCTCAAGAGACCTTATTATCCTTACAAGGTCATTCGGTTTTGTCTTCTCTGCTGTTTCAGGGTCAATCTCTTTCAGCTTTTTATAAAGACAACCCTTGCCAAACGCCTCTTCTTCCTTTTTAAGTTTATCCCTTAATTCATTATCTGCCTTGGGCCCTTCCCACAGGCCGTCTATCACTGCCCTTATATACAACCCTGTGCCGCCTGCAATAATAGGAAGCCTGTTTCTCTGCCATATATCCTCAATAATCTTTTCTGCGCTTCTTTTATATTCACCAACACTAAAATGCCCGTCAGGATTTACAACATTTAGCATGTGGTGCCTTGCAGCAGCCTGCTCATCCTTTGAAGGCTTGGCAGTGCCGATGTCCATGCCTTTATATATCTGCCTTGAGTCAGCGCTTATAATCTCTCCATTCAATTCCTTTGCAAGCTCAATTGCAATCCTTGTCTTTCCTATTGCTGTAGGTCCTGCTATAACAAGAAGGGGTCGGTTCGGCAGGCTCACGATGTGTATGGTCATCTTCTTTTAAATATCTTTTCCAAATCTGTCTTTGAAAATTTTATTATTATAGGCCTTCCATGCGGACAGGTCTCGTATATCTTCAGGCTAATCAAATCATCTATCAAAGCTGACATCTCTTTATAGGTTAGAGCATGATTTGCACGAACTGAGCCATGGCAGGCAATAAGCATTATAATCTTGTCAACAACCTCGCTCTTAATTATGCCTTTTTGAAGACCTGCCAGGCCGTCTATTATATCCAACAGCATCTGCTTTGCACTCCCTGCTCCGAGCAAGGACGGCACACTGCGGATAATATAAACATCTCTGCCGAATTCTTCTATCTCTATTCCAATATCCTTCAGAACATCTATATAATCCTTTAGCATCATTGCCTCAGCAATACTAAGACTTACCTCCTCAGGAATCAGCAGCGCCTGAACCTGAACAGCATGGCTGTTGTATGACTGCGTAAGCCTTTCATAGAGGAGCCTTTCGTATGCTGCGTGCTGGTCAATTATCCAGAGCTCACCACTCGCATCAGCAGTGATGTATGTATTGTCTATCTGGCCAAGGGGTATTACACTGCACTCGGTGAGCTGGCTAAGTTGAACAGGCTGACTGTTTAATCCAGCTATCTGTTGACCCTTGACCCCTGACCCTTCTGTATATCTTACTTCATACCCTGACTGCCTCTCATAATCAACAGCAGGACTGGCAACCATATAATTAGACAAAGCTCCTGTTTTAACAGCATGGGAGGATGTCAGAGACATAAGCCCTTCTCTTACCACCTTCTTTACTGCCTCGTATACAATTGTCTGATTAACAAACCTTACCTCCCTCTTTGTCGGGTGGACATTAACATCTACTATAGACGGCTGTATATCAATAAAAAGGAGTGTCAGGGGATGTCTGTCCTTTGGGATAAGTGTTGAATAGGCATCATAGACAGCTCGCGTTACAACATTATTTTTGATATACCTTTTATTTAAAAAGATATCTATATGATTCCTCTCTGCCCTGTTGAATGATGGCTTGGAGATGAAGCCGTAGATATTGATGCCGTTTTCTTCTTTAGAGATACTCAGCATATTATTGATAAAGTCCTCGCCATAAATCTGGTAAATCCGCTGATAAATATCTGTTGTTGAAGATAGATTTAATAATTCCTTTTTATTATTAGTAAGCCTGAAGTGAATGTGCGGATTGCCAATAGCCTGCTGATTTATTACAGCGCTGATATGCGACATCTCTGTATTGTCAGATTTCAGAAACTTCAGCCTTGCAGGTGTATTGTAAAATAAATCAGAAACCTCAATAACAGTTCCAGCAGCAGCGCCGATTTCAGATACCTTTTTTACCTTTCCGTTTTCCATCTCAATCAACGTGCCAGCAGTATTTTCAGATTTTGTTATCAACTTTATTTTTGAAATAGATGCGATGCTTGGCAGCGCCTCGCCCCTGAAACCCAGTGTGGTTATATTGAAAAGGTCAGCCTCTCTGCTAATCTTGCTTGTAGCATGTTTTTCAAAGGCAGTCAGCGCATCTTCGCTCTGCATTCCCTCGCCATTGTCTGATACACGGATTAAACCTCTGCCAGCATTAACAATATCAACAAATATCTCTGTTGCCTTTGCGTCTATGGAGTTTTCAACCAATTCCTTTACAACTGACGCAGGCCTCTCTACAACCTCTCCAGCAGCTATCTTATTAATAAGGAGCTCAGAGAGGATATTTATCTTAGGGGACATTAAAGACACCAAAATAAGATTTTATAGAAAGAGTATTAATATTGCTACATCGTCATTGCGAGCGAAGCGAAGCAATCTCGTATTTTTGTTGAGATTGCGAAGCCTGTTCCGAGTCTGCCTTGAGATTGCTTCGGCTGATTTTGTCAGCCTCGCAATGACACATTATTTTTATTGAGTTTATAAATGCTACTTAATCGTAGCAAGCTTCCCTTTAGCAAGGGATGCCTCTTTTGAATTTGGGAACTGGTCAACAACCTTTTTTAAATATGCCTTTGCCTTTGCCTTGTCTTTGAGCTCTAAATATGCAAACCCCGCCTTGAGAGTCGCTGCAGAAATCTTTTCGCTCTTTGGGTAATTGGCGGAAACCTTGTCAAGAGCGTCTATTGCCTTTTTATACTCTTGTTTTCCATAGTAACATTCACCAATCCAGTACTGGGCATTAGGGGCTAATGTGGCATCAGGAAATTCTGCCAGATATGCCTGAAAGCCTGTCAGGGCGAGGTCATAATTTCCATTTACATAGTCCTGATAGGCGCGATTATATACATCTGACGGATTCTGGCCTGTCTTGCCTTTTTCCTGCGGCGCTGGAGGAGCAGCAGCCTTTTCCAAAGCGCCGGCTGGCTTTCCCTCTGCAGCAGCAACCTTTGCAGAAAGTTCTTTAATCTTATATGCCTGGTCATCAAGCCTCTGGCTAAGCTCGGAAATCCTGTGATTATTCTCTTCAAGCTTGCCCTGAATAATCTGTAAATCAGTAGAAAGCTGGTCTATCTTTACGCCTAAATCAGCAACTATCCTGTGTATATCCTGCTGTCCCTTTTGAGAGGTGGTTGTCCTCTCCTTTAAATAACCCTCAACAACCTCAATCCTCTGCTGCAATTGATTCTGCTTTCTGGTGACTGTGCTAAGGTCATCCTGAAGCTTAACAAACTCAGCCTGAGGCGCACAGCCTAAGAGACTGCTAACGAGTAAAATTAGCAAAACAATTCCTTTTTTACAGATATTCATAATATTAAATCCTTTTGATAGAGTGAATAGTGAACAGTGAATAGTAACAGTTTTTACCGACGACTGTTCACCATTCGCTGTTCACTGATAATTACTGTCCCACAACTGTAAAATGCGCCCTTCTGTTTTTCTGCCAGCAGTCCTCTGAATGGGCAGTGCACTGCGGCTTCTCCTCGCCATAGCTTATTGTTGAAAGCCTGTCTGACTTCACACCAAGGGTAACTAAATATTTACTTACTGCCTGCGCCCTTTTCTCAGCAAGCGCAATATTATACTCATTCGTTCCCCTCTCATCTGCATGGCCCTCTATCTTAATCTTAGCCTTAGAGTTGGAATTAAGCCACTTTGCATCTGCCTGAAGCACAGACTTTGCATCATCCCTTACTACAGATTTATCAAAATCAAAATACACATCGTTCAGACCAGCAGCGCTGCCTGATTCCTTTACCATTGGTGATTCAGTCTTCACCTGAGACCCGCTGTCTGGCGCTGGTGTTGGAGCTGAAGCCACCCTTTCATCCGCGCCTTTTGCATCCTTTGCTGTCTCCACCTTCTTTGCACAGCCAAAAGAAATCAAAGACCCTAAAACCAAAACCCCCGCAAAAACCAAAAAACTTTTCTTCATTTTAAAACCCTCCTTTAATTAGATTTTAATATTAGAGTATCAAAGCGTCAAAGGGTCAAAGTTAAACAGACTGTTGAAAAACTCAGATTACCGTCATTGCGAACGAAGTGAAGCAATCTGATTTTCAAGTGTCAGAGTGTCATAGTGTCAAAGCTTTAATACTCTGACACTTTGATACTTTGCTTTTGGGATTGCTTCGTCGCAAAAATCGCTCCTCGCAATGACATGAGTGGGCTTTTTCAATAGCCTGTAAAAGCCTCACACACTCTGCAAAACTTTGACTCTATGACTCTCTGACTCTTTGCCTCTCCACATCATGGCGACCATGACGGATTAATATTATCTGAGCCGTCAGATGTAAGCCTCTCTACCTCCCCTCCATCAGCATTCATCATATAGATATCTGACTTCCCGTGACGTCTTGAGCTAAAGACAATGTGTCTGCCGTCAGGCGACCATCTCGGGCTCTCATCATTTGTGCTTCCATCTGTAAGCTGCTGAAAAAATGAGCCGTCAGGATTTATCACGCATATCCTGAATTTTCCATCTATCCTTGAAACAAAGACAATCTTATCACCTTTTGGCGACCATGTCGGAGATGTATTGTAACTGCCCCAGAATGTAAGCCTTCTTGTATTTGTGCCGTCAACATTCATAATATAAATCTGCGGGGTCCCGCCCCTGTCAGAATTAAAGGCAATCTCCCTGCCGTTTGGCGACCATGTCGGAGAGACATCAGTTGCAGGGTCGTATGTCAATCTCTTCAAATCAGTCCCGTCCCTTTTTGCTGTATATATCTCTGAGTTGCCGTCTTTGCTTAAAGTAAAGGCAAGAAGCTCGCCGTTCGGCGACCATGCCGGCGATATATTTAAGCCTGGAAATCCCACCATCTTCCATCGGTTGCTCGTCTCCAAGTCTACTACATAGATATCAGGATTCCCGTCTTTATAGGATGTATATGCAAGCCATCTCCCGTCAGGGCTCCATGCAGGCGACAATTTTATTGCCCTGTCGCCTGTAATCTTCTTTGGATTATTGCCGTCATAGTCTGTCATATATATCTCTTTATCGCCTGACCTGTCAGATATAAATGCAATCCGTGTGCCTGCAATCCCCCTGCTGCCAGTATACCTGAATACAATCTCATCAACAAAACGGTGAACCATGTTTCTGATTAAATTTTCATTTCCAAAATATCTTTTGCTTACAACAATGTCCGTGCTGACAGAATCGTAAAGGTTTCCCTCAAGCACCAGTTCCTTGTCCTTCAGGCTAAGCCTTGCCCATACCGCAGCGCTAACGCCAAAGGCGCCCATCCTCTTTATTACTTCTTTTTGCGGCTCTGAATTTACCCTTGTGTCTATGCCGAGCTTTTCTACATCAACCAGATAAAATAATTGAGTCCGTTTAAGGTCAGCGGCAATAACATCCTTTACAGTATCTTTTATCCCCTTTAACTTGGCATCGTCTGATATATCAAATACTGCTATAGGTATCTTCTGCGCCTCTGCCCTGATAACGCCAAGATTAACATCCTGTGCATTAGCATCAACTGAAAGATATAATACTGCTATTAAGATACTGAAAAATAACCTCATCTGTAACTAAAACCTAACCCCATTAATCTTCTTTTGGCTCAAGACCGACTCTGAATTCAAGATTACTCCTCATGTAATTGTCAGGCAAAGGCGGAAAAGGGTCTGAAAGATATATTGCCCTTAAGGCAGCCTGATCAAAAAAGGAATTGCCTGAGCTTTCTATAATTTCTGTTGTCAATATCCTGCCGTTCCTGCCAATAACAACCCTCACCCAACTGCTCCCTTTTATCAAAGGAGGAGGCGACCAGTTTCTCTCTATCTTGTTCCTCAGGCTTATCTCATAATATGGAAACTTAAAATTGTCAGATGCGATTGAAACAGGACCTGAAATGCCTCCTGCAGCCTTCTTTTCCCCTGTTGCCTCCTCTGCCTTTCTGGTCGGTGTTGGAGACCGCACCTCTTCCTTTTTGATTTCCGGAACCTTTATCTCTTTCTTTTTGACATCCTCTTTCTTTTTAATAGGCTTTGAAGCAGCCTTTTTTTCGTTCTTTTTATCCCCCTTCTTGTCAACCGGCGGGGTTACTGTATTTGACAATTCATTGCTCTGCGGCAGACTCACAAGCTTGACTTCATAGACAGACATCTTTGCAAATCTGAACAGAAAATATTGATTAAAAAATATCACCCCAATAAGGAGGGCATGCAAAGCAAAAGACAACAGCAGCATTCTCTCTATCTCAGATGAGAATCTTGAAGAGCTTTTTATTGAGATAGAAGAATTATTCATAAAACCGCCGCAGCTTAGATTTTTCCCCTCCTTATTGAATAACAGATGCCGGCTCAGTTACCATGCCGAGCTTGTCAATACCAACCTTTTTTATGGCATCCATTACCTGAACAATTATCCCGTAAGGCACATCCTTGTCAGCCCGCAGATATAGAGTAATATTTGGATTCTGTTTTTTCTTTACTGATAAGGCATATTCAACCTTATCAAGCGACAGCTTCTCTTTATCAAGATAGATTATCTGATTTTTGGCTACTGTCATAACAACCCGCTCTTCTGATTTGATTGTATTTGTTGCTGACTGGGGAAGGTCAACATCAATGCCCCTGTACATCATCGGCGCTGTAACCATAAATATTATCAGCAAGACAAGCACAACATCAACAAGGGGGATGATATTGATGCTTGCCATCAGCTCTCTGCTTCTTCTTGGATTAAATTCCATAACTCTATCTCCTCAATTATCTTCTTTTTAGGCCTTCTTCAACATAGCTTAAAAATTCTGTTGCAAATGAATCCATATCAATGGAGACCTGCCTTATCTTGTTAAGAAAATAGTTATAGGCAACGACTGCCGGTATTGCCGCAGCAAGGCCTGCTGCAGTAGCTATCAGCGCCTCTGCAATGCCAGGCGCTACTGCTGCAATGCTTGCAGATCCTGAAAGGCCAATCTGCTGAAAGGAGCTTATAATGCCAAGGACAGTGCCAAAGAGTCCGACAAAGGGCATAATATTTCCAGTTGTGGCAAGGAACACCAGATATCTTTCAAGATAGGATGCCTCATCCTGTATTGATGAACGTAACACCCTTTCAGCCCTTTTAATTATCTGGCTCCTCTCATCAGAGGTATATGTATCATCTGCCTTTGGTCTTACCACAGAGGTGAGACCCTGATATGCTTCATGGAAGATATTTGCAAGCGGACTTCCCTTGTAATGCTCTGCCTTTTTTGAGACCTCGCTTAGGCTTGTGGATTTTCTAAAGACTGACCTGAATTTAGTGGACTCAGAAACAGCGTGCCTGATAACACGGTATTTAAAAAATATTATGCCCCACGATATAATTGAAGAAAGAAGCAGGATTAAGAGCACCGCTTTTGCCATCCATCCTGACTTTGATATAAGGCCCACTAAATTTGAGTCCAATATCCCTATTGAATTTTGATACAATAAAAAATCTAAGCGCATTTCCTTCCCCCTATCTTAAATTTGAAATTTACAATTTTCAATTTTCATACATCACCTTTCCCATATCAGTTGCATCATACCCACCCAACGCAGCAACAGCCTTCTTAAATTCTTCATCATTTCTAATAATGCTTAGAAGGCTCTGCATCATGGGCAGATTATAAAATTCCTTTGGGATTGCTATGTCGTATCTCTCCTTTGCAACAGTGATAAAATGAAGCCCAAGCGCCCTTGCAGCAGAAAGTATTGCAAGGCCTGCATCTGCAGCGCCGCTCTTTACAGCAGCAGCAACACCCATGTGAGTATACTCCTCATGGCCGTAGCCGTTAATATCATGAGACTCTATCTTCAAATCCTTTAAATTCTTGTCTAACAAAAGCCTTGTGCCAGAGCCGTTCTGCCTGTTTATAAATGTTATGTCCTTTCTTGTCAAATCCTTGAAATCTTTGATGCCCTTTGGATTGCCTCTATGTATCAGCAATCCCTGCTCCCTGTAAACAAGGTTTATTAGAACAATCTTTTTCTCAGGCAAGAGCCTCTTTAAAAACGGGACATTATATTCGCCAGTATCTTCATCAAGAAGGTGCGTGCCTGCAATATGCGCCTCATTGCGCCTTAACGCTATCAGACCTCCCATGCTTCCAACATGGGCAGAGGAAAGGCTTAAATGAGGATACCTCTTTTTAAGTATATTTGACAGGATATCAAGGGTGTTATCATGGCTGCCAATGCAGACAATGGTATTTACAATCTCGTCTCTTGGCCTCAAAAGCTCAACATCTATCTCTGTGCCGCCAGCAATGCCTTCGCTTGCCGCAGGCACCCTTATAATGCCGTCAGCGCGAACAAGGGACATAAGAGCGCCAGCACCCCTTTGAATCGGTGTTGCAATAATATTGTCTCCAACACTGCCGAGCTTTACCCTTACAAACTCCTCCTGTCCAAGATGCGATGAAACCTGTCTTGAAAGCCTTGCCTTTAATCTTTCTGCAGCAGGCTCGCTCATGCCATGCCATTTATAGATTATAGGCTTTACAAAAAGCTTAAAGGTCAATACAGCAGATACAGGATAGCCTGGTATGCCGACAACAGGCTTCCCTTTTATCATGCCGAGTATAACAGGCTTTCCAGGTTTTATGTTTATACCGTGAACAAAGACCTCGCCTAATTCTTTTATGGCATGAACAGTAAAATCCTCTGACCCGGCAGATGAGCCTGCGTTAACAACAACCATATCGCCAGCATCAAGCGCCTTTTGTATATTTGCCTTTAAAAGCTCATAATCATCGCGTACAATTGCCCAGCGCACTGCCTCTGCGCCCCATTCCTCTGCCATGCCGCCGAGTATGCTTGAATTGTATTCTATAATGCCGCCTCTTTCTAATTTTGTGCCCGGCTCTATTAATTCAGTGCCTGTTGGGATTATTACTATCTTCGGCCTTCTTCTTACTGAAATCTTTGTTATGCCGCCGGCAAGCATTGCGCCAATATCTACTGGTCTGATTCTATGGTTCTCCGGGAGAATCAACTCTGTTGCAACAATATCCTCGCCAATTGTCCTAACATGCTGCCATGGTGTTGCTGGTTTTATTATCTCAATCTCATCCTCAGAAACCCTGTTAACATTCTCAATCATTATAACTGCATTAAAACCATCAGGGATTGGGTCGCCTGTATCAACTGCTACTGCCTGTTTGCCTGTCTGTAAGATTTTTGGTAATGTTTCAGATGCGCCAAAGGTATCAACGAACTTAACTGCATAACCGTCCATTGCAGCACAGTGATAAAAGGGGGAGGAAATATTCGCAGATACTGCCTCTGCTGTAACCCTTCCTTGCGATGACCAGACAGGAATATCCTCGCCTTTTAAAGGAATAAGCAAGCCATTTCCTCTTAATTTCTCTTCCCAAAACTTTAATGCATCAGCAAGAGGAAGGTTGTCAAGATATATCTGACGTCTCTTCTTTTGTTCCTTTGTAACGAAAGTCTCCACAATATTCCTTTAAAGTGTATTGCTTTTAATACAGCGCTGGATATTTTAATATCATAGTTTTACATTAAAATCATTTGAATTTCAAGAACTTTATTTAAAAAATAGCTGCAAAGCATTAATCGTCTTCTGAGTATATAAAAGCAATAATTGTGCCTGTAAAATTAAGGAAATTAGAAGTAAGAACTAAAAGCTAAAAACAAGGTATAAAACTTCACTAAGGAAAGGGGAAAAAGCGAAAGGCATCATCTTACCAGCAAAGGCTTTTCAAAACTGGCGGTGTGCTTTCGAAAAAATTCGAACTGATTTCGCCCAAAATTTGTAGGGCGGGCGGAATTCCCCCAGACCCCCCTTCCGCCCGCCTCGCCTTGAACCGGAGCGGAAAGGACGATTTCAAGTTTTTCGTTCCGCTTTTAACGGAATTCCGAGCTTCGCTCGGTTTGGCGGCAAATTCTTTTTTAATTATACATTACCAGACAATTTGATTCCAGTTTGTTTGACGAATTGCAGTTTGAGCTTGGCTTATTATCTTATTCTTTTCAGCATTGGTCAAAAGATCAGAAAGTATATTATTAGAATTTGCGGGATCAACAATTCTTGATGTTAATGGATTGCCTTGAGTTTTCGCCAATTCATTAAAAGCGTGCCAGACATTATCTCCAAGGCTGTTTATATCCTTTGATCTATTTAACAAGATGTTGTTCACAAGCAAATATTCCAGATAAATTGACTGGAAATCAATTTGATGTAGTTCTCTCCAAATTTTTAAAATCTTTATTTCATTAGTTCTGCCTGATTGCGAAATATCTGTAATATGTTTTTGAATATTTGTTTGTGTCCATGAATTAGATTTTGAAAGATATAAATTATGATAGTTGGTATTTCCGTTTTGTTTTCTAGCTGGAGTAATATCTATCTCTAAACCACTTAAATTTATTCTCACAGAAACATTTTGTTTTCTTACAGACGTATAAGTATTGCTGAGTTTTGTAAATAAAGAATCATAACAACCCTTGAGACCACCATTATTATCATTGCAACCGCTAGTCAAAGAGACCAGATAATCCACATCAGAAGCTAGAGAAATAGCAGTTCCTTTGGCACGTGATCCTGAATCTAAAATATTAACATAACAAGATGATGCCCATGTTTGCAAAGTGCCTTTAAGTTGCGAAAGCAAACTTGAATAATTGGTCAAGTCATGTGCGTTATATTTTTGTAATATCTGGTACAAATACATATTAATTTCTGTCATAGCTAGTTGTAATTAGCGAAGTCAAAATATCATTCAAAAGACGACCTCTAAAATTAACAACAACAGTATTGGCACGATTCGCAATATCGCTCATTTTTTCTTGAGGAATACTCGCTGGTTTCGCATAAACAACTATTGCTGTTTGATGATTTTTTCTCGCAGAAAAAACCTGCTCTATTTTGTCTCCAAATGTTTCCCAATCGACCAAAAAAATTGTCTCATCCTTAGCTTTATCAATGTTATCTGAACTTATATGTACGATGTTTTTCTTTTTAAAAATATTTGAATCAATAAGAGAATTTTTCAGACTTTCAAATACTTCAACACTTCCAAAAATAGCCACCTTTCTTTGCCAAATAGCAATTCCCAAACGCAAAATAATCGGAGTAATTCCAAAAGTCCAACAGGCTAATCTGTAAATAAAGGCAATAAACGCTAAAGTTACGGTTACACCTCCAACTATTACGAATAGCGGATGATTATAAAAGTTTGTGATTTGGTTAAAAATGCTTTCCATAAATTATTTTTTATTCGTCTTCTTCGTCCTCATCATGGTAATTAAATTCTACTTTGCTTTGTAAAACGATTTCATCGAGAATGTTTTTAAGATAACCCTGTTTTTCAGCTTCCAAAAAACACTTATGAAGTCGGGGAATATTAATAATTTCCTCAATACACTGCATATATCGATCAACAACCGCTTTCACTGAATAAATACGAAGTGCATTATCCCTTATACCATCGAGCAAATTTTTCTTTTTATCTTGGGATTTTACAACAAAAGTTATGGGGTATCGGTGAATTTTATCTATGTCGAGAAAATACTTTTTGACATCCAGAGTCTCAGTAACCTGAAAAAAACGACCAAGTGGTTTCATCACAAAATCAATACCGCCATCGTTGGCGTTTGTTCGCCCAGTTTTATAAAGAATTAAATTTTCTTTTTGAAGCTTATCAATTTCGAAACCCCAGTAAATTTTCTGATCATGATAATAATATTTCAAAATAGAATAGCTAACGATTTCAAAAAGTCTCGCGTCCATGTTCGGAGCCAATAAGCTGAGGATAAAATTCTCAACCTCTTTGGGTTTTTTGTTTTGGATATCCTGTAATTTTAGACATACCTGAACAAATTGCTCAAAAGCGTTTTTCTTTGTTTTTGCATATTCATTAATAATTTCAATTAACG
>JAHFEP010000007.1:0-3753 GCA_023248415.1 Nitrospirota bacterium | reverse complement strand
TAACGTATCTGCTATGTTGTAGTTTTTTCCAGAAATTTTGATATTGATTAAATTGTTGTTAATCCAATATCTGTTTGTTTCAAGATTTCTTAAAATCGGCGTATATTCAGAGTTGGGGAAAAACATTTGAAATTCAGAATTTAATCGATTGTTTAAAGCATGATTTTGTAATTTTGCACCGAACGGAAGCTCTCTCTGTCTTTTAAATAATTTTGTAAACTCTACCCCTTCATATTTTGAGTAGTCTCCTTTTTTGTCAAAACCTTTTTCTATATAATCCTCAACAACTACATAAATTGCATACAAATTAGCAAAACTCCCACGAGCTTTTGCACCCTTATTTGCTGATTTAGTCTTTAGATTTATGTATTGCAAAAGCAGGCTTTTTTCAAAAATATCAGAACTGGCATTGGTAAAATGCTTTTTTAATATTTTATTTATTGATGTGGTAAATTGATGTTCCATAATTCATAATTATTGATTAAATAAAGCCAATTCTTTTTGTTGTGTGCATGTTTGCTTTTCAAAACTTCTTGGCTCTTTTGCTAATTTACTACCGTTGTATTCCTTTTGAATTTCCAACCGCCTTAAACCAATCTTTATATAATCCTCTTGTAATTCTATCCCTATTGATCGCCTACCTAACTGTTTTGCCACAAAAGATGTTGTAAAAGTTCCCGAAAATGGATCGAGAACAAGATCATTTTTATTTGAACTTGCCTTTATTATTCGTTCCAGCAGAGCTATGGGTTTTTGAGTCGGATGTTCTTCGTATTCATCCATGCGATACCTAACTCTTGAAAATTCCCAAACATTGCCAGGTACTTTTTCAGAGCTATAAACTTGAGGTGGATTTTTTCTATAATCAATAAGTCTTCTTTTAGCTCCAGTTTTAGCTTCAACTAAAATATTTTTCGCATTAAAAGTGTAATGATCTTCATCTTTCACGCAAAACAAAATTGGTTCGTATAATGAACCATAATATTTTTTTGCTTGAACTCCAGAGCTATCGTAATACCAAGCTATTCTTGAAAGAATTTTTATTTTATCTCTCAAATAAATATCATAAAATGGCATGAATTGAGTGGATGTCATTACATAAAAACTGCCGTTTGGTTTTAATTTTTTTATACAAAGATCGAGCCATTTATAACACCAATTCAAGTAATCTTCGTCCTTATTCCATTTATCTTTATAACCGTTAAAGTTTTTCCCTATATTGTAGGGAGGATCAGCAAAAATCAAATCAACAGAATTGTCCTCGATTGTATTTAAGGCAACAACAGCATCGCCCAGTATTACCTTATGGTTTCCATCGCCAAAAAATTTTAAATCAGATGTCTTCATAATTTTATTTCATTAAATTATCGATTGTAACACCTAAGCCGTTGGCTATCTTTACGACTGTTTGAATAGTCGGCTTTGTTATAACATTACTTTCAATTTTGGTCAGTGTTGTATAGGGAAGATCGGATTTTCTCGCCAATTCATCTTGCGTTAATCCTTGCTTATTTCTAAGCTGTTTTATCTTATCCCCAATTGTTTCGTTATTGTTTTGACTTTTCATAGTTTCCTAAGTATGATAGTATTAGTATGGGTGCTTATTTAACCCTTCATAAATATACTAACAAATTTTATGAAATCAATCAAATTAAAAATGAAAATTCGGGAAGCCCGCTTTTGGCCAGCCCCGCAGTAGCGGGGCAAAGATAAAAAATTCAAATTTGTGCTTAAAATCGGCTGGCGAGCCCGCGTAGCGGGCGAGCTAATGACTTCATTTCCTAACTGGCGGGGACGACGGGGCTCGAACCCGCAACTTCCGCCGTGACAGGGCGGTGCTCTAACCAATTGAACTACGTCCCCAGAAATTTTACAAAGTAAAACTTACGACTGTCTTTATGGTAGGCGGAACAGGGATCGAACCTGTGACCTCTGCCTTGTAAGGGCAGCGCTCTCCCAACTGAGCTATCCGCCCGTCAGAAAATACGGTATGAAAGATAATACAAACTTTTAATCTTCATGTCAACAGAAAATATGCGGAAGGAAACGCACTTTTGCGTTTTAGGACAGCAATTCTTTCATCTTTACAGAAAGGGCTTCAATTAATACAACATCCTCATCAAAATTATACAGGATTGCCTCTTTCTTTCCTTTCTGATAGAGACTTACTGTTTGGGTCTGAGGGTCTACAAGGATTATTCTTTCCACACCAATAGAAAGATAGTCTTTCACCTTATCAGTCATCTCCCATGCAGTATTAGTTTCAGAGATTATCTCTATGATTAAATCAGGTGGGATTTCAAGGATGCCCTTTGGCTTTTGAAGCGCTTTTTCTTTGCTTATATAAACCACATCAGCAGCCCTTAGCCTAAAGGGCTTCCTTTTTATTAAAACTCCGATCTCTCCTACCGCTACATAACCCTTGTCCTTCAGATGTCTGTTTAAAAACTCTGCTAATCTCCATTCAAACTCCCCATGTTCAAAACCTGTAGGTGTCATGTCATACCTCTCCCCATCAATAATCTCGTAATTGCCCTCTGGAAGACGGGTAATATCATCATAAGTAAAAATTTGTTTTTCTGCTAATGTCTTCATAAAGATAATTTAACCTAAATAACACCGGAAAGTCAATTATTTCTTTAAATTTTCAATTCATAGTGATATACTAATTTTATGGATTATATAACAACATGGAAAGCCAGATTAGCAGAAGATGAAGAAAAGAGGGTCAGTCTTTATCACAAGGCAAGAGAGTCCGCTGAAAAGGCAGCAAAAGTTTTAGTTGAGGAATTTGGGGCAGAGAAGGTCTACCTTATCGGCTCGCTGTTAAGCGAGGACGAATTTACAGAACATTCTGATGTTGATATTGCTGTATCAGGCCTGAAAACAGAAAAATATTTCAAGGCATTAAGCTTTATCTGGGGACTTTTCCCAAAAGGGATTGAAGTTGATTTAATCCCTATGGAAGATGCAGATGAGTATCTAAAATCAAAGGTTCTTACAGAAGGCATAATTCTTTATGACAAAAAATAGCGTTCTCTTTTTAAGAAAAGAAATAGAAAAGGAATTAAAAGACATTGAAAGGCTTAATCAAGAAATGTCAGAAGTATTAAACCATTTAGAACCCTCTTTTCTTGAAACAAGGGCAGCAGGAAGCATACTTCATGATTTTTATTCAGGCATAGAAAAGATATTCAGGCGCATTGCGTCAAGGATAGACAGGGATATGCCTTCTGGCGACGACTGGCATACAGAGCTTCTGATAAGGATGTCTCTTCCAATAGATGGCATTAGACCAAATGTTATAAGTGAAGGGGTGAAAGAACAGCTCGCTGAATATTTAAGATTTCGGCATCTTTTTAGAAATATCTATGGCTTTGAACTTAAATGGGAAAGGTGCAGGAGGCTTGGAACAATGCTCGGAGAAGTTCTGAAGATATTTAAAATAGAAATCAAAGATTTCTTAAAATTCACTGATTCCCTAAAGAATAACCTCTAAGCCTTTGCTGAAACACATCGCCCCACACGGGCTGCGGCTGTTGCCTGCAGAATTCTATTTTTTAATGCCTTTATGTAATCATTATGCCTATAAGAAAAATCAAAATACCTTTTTATAAAACAACATCTACCTGTCTTTTTAAGAGCATCTCAAGGTCAGACATTATTCTTAACTGTATATCTACAGGCTTATACGGATTAATCCCGGCTCTAAGAAGAATGGCAATATCAATATCGCTTGACTCTTTTTCTTTC
>JAHFEP010000006.1:10968-30672 GCA_023248415.1 Nitrospirota bacterium | reverse complement strand
AGAATCTGCAACGCCCTTTATAGAGGTATTCATCTGATTAATGGATGCAGATGTAGACTCAGTTGATTCTGCCTGCGCCTTTGCCCCCTTTGAAAGCTTGTCTGTATTTGTATTCATCTGCACTGCAACGGAAACAACAGACTCAGCCACATCCTGAATCCTTTTGATAATTGTGCGGAGGCTGTATATAAAGCCATTAATGCCTGTTGCAAGCTCTTTTATAGTTGAAGCCTCAACCTCTTTTCTTAAATCACCGTTCTCCATCTCCTTTAATGTGCCAATGATATTTGCCAAAGGATTTAACACCATTATAATAACAATGGAAAATGCAACAACAGAAACAAGACCCAACGCAGCAATAAAAAGCTCTGAGCGAAAGAGGGTTTTTCTTAATAAGGTTACATCCTTTAAAGCAATTATGCTTATCTTCTTCTTTTCATTTACCTCAGAAAGGTATATCTCATATCTTTTATCATCCTTATTAATCTCTTTCTTTCCTGCAGCCTCTTTTACCATTTCATCTGTAGCCTCTATCACCTCTTTACCCATGATTATGCCTGCCTCTGCATCAAGGATGGACTTTACCTCTGATAGAAGCAATTTTGTATTTACGCCCAACTCTATAATGCCAAGCTTTTTTCCTTTTGAATAAATCGGCGAGGCAATAAATGAGTAGACCTTCCCCTTTTCCTCCTCAACGGCAAATACAACCTTGTCCTCCCTGTTTGCAATCAGCGCTATCTCCCTGCTGTCCATCTGTGTATCCTTCTGATTGGCAGCTTTTAAATAGAGCCTTCCGTCAGTAGTATAGTAATTTAATATGCTTAAACCGTCTTTGCTGAACCTGTTGAGGATAGGATATGAATAGTCATAAAGCTCGTCTCTGTCGCCAAAATTGCTCTGTATATAGCTAATATTTGCTATGGTCTCTAAGAGGCCTTGCGACCATTTTTTGTTATTTTCAAGGGCCTTTTTAATAAGCCCTGAGAGATTTCTATGCGCTTCATCTTCAATATAGGTCTCAATCTTTGCAAAGCTCCAACGTGAAACAAGTATAAGCAAAACAAACTGAAGCGCAATAATCGCTATCAGAATAGACTTGAGACCACCCTTTTTGAAAAATTCCATTTTTCTTTTACCCCGTTTCAAATTTAACCGCTGCAGGGGCATGGCATGCCGCGCCCCTGCAGACAAACATCACTTCTCAATAGGATACCCTTTTTCTTTCCATTCAGGCAGCCCGCCTCTGAACCAGTTTACATTCTTATGGCCTGCCTTTATAGCAGCAACAGAGGATTTATAGGATTTCCAGCACCTGTCGCCATTGCAATAGAAGATAACCGGTGTTGACTTGTCTGATGGAAGTTTGCTAATGTCAAATTTATCAACACTTGCATCAAAATTAGCAGCCTTGTCGCTCTTTTCCTTATAAGGAAGCATTATTGCGCCGGGTAAATGGCCTTCCCCGTACTCAAGCTCATTCCTCACATCAAATACCTTCCCATTACTGTTCATCAATTTCTTGCACTCCTCGGCATTTATAACCTTTGCCCCGCTTAAACCGTCAGGGACAATGGGGTTTTCTGCGTAAAGTGCAGAACTCATGGTAAAAAACGCTATCATGGTAAACATAACAATTTTATACATATACTCACCTCCTTTCACATTATTAAGTATAGCTTATTTTTCTATTTTGTCAAAAAAGGACTATTTTTTTATTATAAAAAGCCCTGAAAATATCATTATCTCTTCCCCTTTTCTAATCCTTGTAGCCCTCATAATACACCTCTTCTTCATCTATTATTACTATGCCTAAACATCTCATCAGCGCTGCTGTCAGCTTTAAACTTATGAGAGAAATACTATTGCTTAATACACCTAATCCAATCAGTATATATCTCTTCATACTATCACCTCTTTATTCATTCTTAGAACCTCCCGTTGAGAAATAGAGCAACTTGTGTGCCAGAGGCATCTTCTCCATATCCTGATTTTTAATTGCTTGAAATTATTAATGAAATGGTTATACAGATTAGTTTTAAGAAAAAAAGGTTGCAGGATTTTTAGCAGAAAATCAGGTGTTGCTGCTGAATTTCCTGCAGATGAGATTATATTTCTTCATCTTATATTGGAGCGTGCCCCTGTTTATCCTAAGCCTCTCTGATGTCTTAACCTGATTAAAACTGCACTCTTCCAATGCCTGTCTTATTATCTCCTTTTCAAGATGTTCAACACGCTCTGTAAGACCTATATTATCAGTTAATCCCTTTGAAATAATATCCGAGTTTCCTTCCTTTAATTCCATTGGCAGGTCATCAATGCTGACAGTTTTATACTCTGACAGGACTATGAGCCTTTCAATAGCATTTTCCAATTCCCTTATGTTGCCGGGCCAGTCATAGGAATACAATATATCCTTTACCTCTGGTGAAATTGCTATATCCTTGTGCAGCTCTTTTATGTATCTATTCCAGAAATAATCTATTAAATCATGAATATCCTCTCTCCTCTCTCTTAAAGGAGGCAGGGTAAGTGTAATCACATTCAACCTGTAAAAAAGGTCTTCGCGAAAGGTCTTTTTCTTAATTGCCTCTTTTAAATCCTTGTTTGTCGCAGCAATTATCCTCACATCAACCTTTAATGTATTTGTGCCCCCAACCCTTTCAAAACTCTTCTCCTGCAAAAACCTAAGTAGTTTTACCTGTGTATTAAGAGGAAGGTCTCCTATTTCATCTAAAAATAATGTGCCTTTGTCTGCAATCTCAAATCTCCCCTTTTTCTGCGCATGCGCGCCTGTAAATGCGCCTCTTTCATGGCCAAAGAGTTCGCTTTCTAAAACGCCCTCTGCAAGCGCAGCGCAGTTCACTGCCACAAATGGAAAATCCCTCCTGCTGCTGCTCTCATGAATCTCCCTTGCAACAAGCTCCTTTCCTGTGCCGCTTTCGCCCAAAATAAGAACAGGCGTTGGCCTGTCTGCCACCTTATTTATAAATTTATATACCTTTTGTATCTTCTGACCCTTGCCAATAATCCTGCCAAATCTGCTCTTAATCTCCTCCTTAAGTATTACATTCTCATCAGCTATCCTTTGTTGAAAGAGCGCCTTTTCCACCTTTATTTCTATTTCTTCAAGAGAAAAAGGTTTAAGGACATAATCATACGCGCCTGACTTCATTGCCTCTATGGCATTCTCAATAGTGCCGTAGGCTGTCATAATAATTACGATGCTTGCTGACGAAATCTTCTTTATCCTTTTCAATACCTCCATGCCATCCATCTTTGGCAGCCTGAGGTCTGTAATTACAAGGTCAAATACATCAGATGTAAATAATCTAACAGCATTCTCTCCTGTGCCAACTGAAAATACATCATACCCTTTCATTTTAAGGGTCTTTTCAAGAACATTCCTCATACCAATGTTATCTTCAACTATTAATATCCTGTTCATTTTAACTAACCCCTTGAACCCTTGAACCCTTGAACCCTGTTCATTGGCAGCCTTATAATAAAGGTTGTCCCCTTTCCTTTTTTACTTTTAAATTCAATCTTGCCGTCATGTGATTCAATAATCTTATGCGCAATTGCAAGGCCAAGCCCTGTACCCTGTTCCTTTGTTGTAAAGAAAGGATTGAATATCCTGTCTCCTATCTCCTTTGGAATGCCTCCACCTGTATCAGTAATCTCAATAAATATCATTCCATATTGAATGCCGCTCTTTACTGTCACCCTTCCTTCATTCGGCATTGCCTGAACTGCATTCTGAATAATATTTAAAAAAGCTATCTTTAATTCAAACGGGTCAGCATCAATATTTGGCAGTGCATTTGATGTCCTGATGTTAAAATCAATCCTCTCCGAGTTTTTATCAAGAGAAACCATTGATATTACCTCTTTAATCAATGCATTCACATCTGTTTCTTTGAATACCGGCTGCGGTTTTCTTACAAAAGATAGAAAGTTTGTTACAATGCTGTTGAGATTTTTTGTCTCTTTGATAATCCCATCTACTGATAATGCGATTTCATCCTCTGACAGTCCTTTTTTAAGAAGCTCTGCATATCCTGCAATAGCAGAAAGCGGATTGCGTATCTCATGGGCAACACCAGCAGAAAGCTCTCCAACAGCAGCAAGCCTCTCCTTCAGCTTCACATCCGACTCAAGCTCTTTAACATCAGTAATATCTGAAAAGACAGCAATAACGCCCATAGGAGTAGCCTTATCATCATAAAGGATTGCCGTGCTTATACCAATCCATTTTATCCCTCCATCTGCCTTAATCTGTATCTGCTTCCTGAAATATGTCTCTCCATTCATTCCATTCTTAATAATCTGGGCAACATGGCTGTTACCCTTAAGGACAGATTCATAGCTCTTATCCTTTTCCTTTGTACAATCTATGCCCAGAATGCTGTCTGCAGAAGGGTTGCAAATGGTAACTATGCCGTCCATATTTATAACTATTACCCCGCTCGGAATGCACTGGAGGATGAGATTGTTGTATTCGCTGATATCTTTGCTTAAGGTGTTTTTATTGGATTTGTGCTGCTTAGAAGGATTCTTTTTAAGGGATTTTACAGATCTTTTAGGGTAATTTGGCATAGTGATTTTAGATATATTATTCTTGTTCTAAATATAGCTCAATTTTATGATATGTCAAGGTCAGTATCCCATAACCTCTATCAAAAGGCTTATGCCGAGGAAGAACTGGATTAATATCAAGCTAATTCCGAAGTAGTTTACAAACATGTGTATCTTGGGAAGATTGTCAGCAGCCTTGCCGTTTGATAATCTATAGCCCATTCCAACACCTATGGCAAAGAGAAATAAGATAATCATTCCTAAATATGCATGGGGGCCGGAGTCGAGGAATGGCCTTTCCAATACATATTTATTTACAAGAAATCCAACGATGGCGCCAAAAGAAATCAGGATGAAAAAAAGAACACCCACCTTAACATGGGTATTCCACTTGAATATTATATTCTGCTCTCTGTATTTATTTAGCTTGCTCTTGTATCTCTGCCATCCAAGATAGGCAACATAAAAGAGTATAATTATTGCGACGGCCTGTAATATCGGGTGGATTAATATCAGGCTAATTTGCGCCATAACCGCGTGAAGATAAAATACCGCTTGCTGCAGCAATAAGGCTTACTGTCAACAGAACCCAGTGCATTGCATTCAATCTCTTAAAGATGGCATTTACATCAGGCACTTCTCCTTTAACCATCCTCTCCAGCATCTTTTTTATAATAAACGGCTCAAGACCAAAGAGCATAACAACCCACATTACCCATATCATAAACATTATGGTTAAAAACAGGCCATAACTTGTAAAAAGCATCAAGTGCTTTCCTGTGATATACGCCATTGTAAGGCCTGTTATTCCTGTAACAGCCGCGTAATACCTTGCAAGCTTTGCAAATCTGTGTTCTACCCTCTGGAATGACATTGCCTTCTGTATAATATCCTCAATCTTATACAGAGAAGGAAAGATTATAATAGTTACAAAGGCCAAACCTCCAAACCACAGAATAACGGTTAACACATGGATAATAAGTAATACTATAAACAGCATCAAAAACCTCCTCAAAATTTATTATGAAATATTTTTAACACATCTGCCTTTTTCAGTCCTATGATCTTTATCAGCTTATCCTTTGATTTCTCTCCTTTGATTATCTCCATCTGTGACTTTGCTATTTTTAATTTTTTAGACAGATACTCTACGCAGCGCCTGTTTGCCTCTCCTTCTACTGGAGGTGATGTCAGCTTTATCTTTAGCGCCCCATTATACTCTCCAACAATCTCGTCCTTAGAGGCGCGTGGCTGAATCCTGACAGACAGGATCACACCGTCTTCTGTCTCCTCTATATTTAACATCTCATCTTATGCTCATTGTGTCATTGCGAGCGAAGCGAAGCAATCTCTAATCCCCCTTTTATCCCCCTTTAGTAAAGGGGGAAATAGGGGGATTATTGCCACGCATTCTTCGGGCGCTCGCAATGACATGCAAATTAAGATTCCTTTTTCGTTTTCAGGAACCTGACATTATCCTCTTTTACGACCTCATCTTCCTTGTCCTCTTCCTCCATGCTTATCATCTTCTGGAATGTCCTGATTATTCCCTTAATCTTTTCAAGATAGAGCATCTTCTGCTTCCTTAAATCATTTAGCTCTTTTTTCAGGTTTGCAATTTCCTTATGAGCATCCTTAATTAGGCTGTCAGCCTTCAACTCTGCCTCTTTTATAATAAGCTCCGCCTCTTTCTGCGCATTTCCTTTAAGGTTCTCTACAATCTGCTGTGCATTCATCAGGGTGTCTTTTAGTGTTGTTTCCTTTTTCTTAAAGTCAAGGAGCTTTGCCTCTTTCTTTGCAAGCTCCTCTTTGAGATAATTATTCTCCTTAATGAGGGCCTCAAACTCGCTTGTTATCAGGTCAAGAAATGAGTTTACCTCTTTTACATCAAGTCCCCTGAACTTCGCCCCAAATTTCTTCTGCTGTATATCCAAAGGCGTTATCTTCATCTTATTCACCTCCTGTTATTCAGTCATTCCTGCGTGTATCTGGC
This sequence comes from Nitrospirota bacterium, assembly GCA_023248415.1. GTDB lineage: Bacteria > Nitrospirota > CAKKRA01 > 9FT-COMBO-42-15 > 9FT-COMBO-42-15 > 9FT-COMBO-42-15. The sequence goes on along the minus strand of JAHFEP010000006.1, from coordinate 24,101 downwards.
AGGAATCCACATGTCTTTATCTTAAACTATGTGCAAGCTGCAATAACGATATAACCAAAAAATTCTGCAAAAAGAATATTACCATAATCACAACTATCGGCGATATATCAATGCCGATTTTATATATTGGAATTAATCTTCTTATTGGATTAAGCACAGGCTCTGTTATCCTGTGCAAAAACTGCACAATCGGATTATATGGGTCAGGGTTAACCCATGATATCAATGCCCTTGCAATGATAACCCACATATAGATTGTAAGGCCGTAATCAATGACCTTTGCCAAAGCGCTTATTAAATTAGCTAATATAAACATTATCCTCTCCTCCCGAGTTCTTCTCCCCTTTTTTGTGCTGCCTGCAATGCCTCCACAACTATATCTCTCAATCCCCTTTCATCAAAGACCTTTAGCCCTGCTGCTGTTGTTCCGCCTGGCGATGTCACCATCTCCCTGAGTTTAGCTGGAGACATACCTGTATCAAGGAGTTTTGCAGTGCCAATTAATGTCTGGACAGCAAGCTCATAGGCATTATCCCTTGCCAGCCCCATTTTTACGCCTGCATCTATCATTGTCTCTATAAATAGCGCTATAAAAGCAGGGCCGCTGCCAGATAATGCTGTGACAGCGTTCATATATTTTTCAGGAAGCGTCAGCACCTTTCCAATAGACATAAATATCTCTCTAACTGCGGCAATATCTGTGTCTGAGAAGCACTCGCAGAGTGATATCACACTCATACCTTCCTGAACAAGGGCTGGTGTATTGGGCATCACACGGATAAGTTTTTTTGTCTTTAACCTTGATTGAAGATATGATAAGGTTATCCCTGCTGCTATTGATACCACAGTTTTTTCATCTGTTACTAAATCTGCTATCTCATCAAGGACTCCTGCCATATTCTGGGGCTTTACTGCAAGGATGATTATATTGCATGAAGAAGCAACCTCTTTATTAGAAGGGGTTGTCTTTATCTTATAGGTTTCCTCTAAATATCTTCTCCTATCTTCTCTTGGCTCTGAAACAAGGATGTTTATACTCCGAACTCCAAACTCCGAACTCTGAACTCCTTTTATCAGGGCCTCTGCCATATTACCACCGCCAATAAAGCCAATCATATTTTATTTCCTCTCCCCGAATATTGCAGTTCCTATCCTCACCATTGTTGCGCCCTCTTCAATTGCTATTTCAAAGTCATGTGACATGCCCATTGAAAGCTCAGACAGATTAAATCCCTTTTTTACTGCCTCATTTCTTATTTCTCTTAGCCTTTTAAAATATGGCCTTGTCTTTTCAGCATCATTAAAAAAGGGTGGAATTGTCATAAGGCCAAGTATCTTTATATTCTCAAATTCAGACGCCCTCTCAATTAGCGGCAAGACTCCTTTCTCTGGCATACCAAACTTGGATTCCTCTTCTGAAAGCTTCACCTCTATAAGTATCTCCTGAACAATATCCCTCTTTTTCGCCTGCCTGTCTATCTCCTCTGACAATCTCAGGCTGTCAACAGCATGTATAAGGTCAAAGTTTCCTGCAACATCTTTAACTTTGTTTGTCTGCAGATGGCCTATAAAATGCCATGAGACTATCCTGCCGAGCTCCTTTAACTTTGGAAGCGCCTCCTGAACACGATTCTCTCCAAAAATCCTTAAACCCGCCTCAACCGCCTCTTTTATTCTATTGATATCAACAGTCTTTGTTACAGCAATAAGCTTTATATCCTTTGCATCTCTGCCTGATTTCCTTGCTGCATTTTCTATCTTCCTTAAAACATCATCTATGTTTTCAGCTATTAAACCCATAAAATTATATCTATTTAATCATAACCACCGCCATCATCCTTCCTGCACCAGTGCCATCCCTTCTATAGGAATAAAACATGTCTGGATAGCAGGATGTGCATAGGCTGATAAGATTTATATTATCTAACTTCAGACCAGTCTCAATAAGCTGCTCCCTGTTTATCAATTGAAGGTCTATATGCCACTTATTCTCATTCTTTTTAATACTAAATCTCTCAAGATATCCAAACTCCTTTTTCATCGGCCCTATTACCTTATCATCCACCTCATAACAACACTGGCCAATGGCAGGACCTATGCCTGCAACCATATTCTCTGGCTTAGAGCCAAAATAATCAGCCATATCCTTTATAGTCTTTTGCACAATCCTTTTTGCTGTTCCCCTCCAGCCTGCATGAACTGCTGCTACAACCCTCTTTGCCTTGTCCACTATAATGACAGGCACGCAGTCAGCAGTAACTACACCAAGGGCAATACCTATATTATTTGTAATATGTGCATCAAATCCCTCATCTGCGCCAGATGCCCTGCTCTCTGCATTATGCACAAAGACTGCATCGCTGTGGGTCTGGTTGATTGTTGCAACCTGCCCCTTCTCCAAATTCAAAATCTTAGCAGCAATCTCCTTTAAAGCGCCATTTGTCTCTATCCCTGAATCCCTCTGCTTTATTATAAATGAATGCCTGATAAAATCTATCTTATCAAGCTCAGGAATAGAGAGCCATTTTGCTCCATTCGTGTCATTTATTACATAATTCTGTTTCATCTAAACCTTGTCTTGTCATTGCCTCTTTATATTCCTTAATCAGCAGATCCTTCTTTACTCCAACATCTATATAACCCCACGGAAGCATCTCATCCAATCGCCTCTCCCTGATTGCATAGAAATCGCTGTTAATCCCTGTCTCCTTAATTGCCTTTTTCCAGTCGCCGCCGAGCTTATGTGCTGCATCAATAAGCCTTCCAACCCTTCTGTCTCCCCTTGAAAGCATGCCCTGTATATATGCCCATTTTGGCACATCTGTTGTTATAAACACATTGTCTATCCTTGATATGCCCTTTTTGAGAAATTTCAATTTACGACTCAATGAATTTATGTCATCCATCTTACACCACTGAAATGGTGTGTGCGGCTTTGGGACAAATGAGCTGATACTCAATGTTATCCTGCCGAGCTGCCCTTTTTTTCTCCCTGTCTCAAGCAATATTTCTTTTACCTTCTTTGTAATATCAATTATAGCATTAATATCCTCATCTGTCTCTGTTGGCAGCCCAATCATAAAATATAGCTTCAGATTTGGTATATTGTTAGACAGTATCAATCTTGCTGCCTTAAGGATATCTGCCTCAGTTATATCCTTTTTTATAACCCTCCTTAATCTCTCTGAGCCTGCCTCTGGCGCAATTGCAATGGTCTTGTGTCCGCTCTCTGACAGCTTTTTAATCAATACCTCTGAAACAGAATCTGCCCTTAATGACGATACTGAAATCTCTTTGCTTGAACCAAAACAAATCTCGTCAATATACGGATAATCAGATACTGCTGCGCCAACAAACCCGGTCCTTTTTGTAAATTTCTCTCCTTCTGCAACTGCATCCAATACCTTATCTGCCTTTCTGTACCTTAACGGCCTGTAGGCATAACCTTCAAGGCAAAATCTGCATCCCCTGCCGCATCCCCTTCCAATTTCTATAAGAAACATATTCTTAAATTCTGTATTATGTGTAAAGACCCTTGTTTTTGCAATATACTTATCAACATCCTTAATCCATCTCTTCTTAATCCGCTCCGGCGCCCCATCTTTTGATATTATAGCGCTTATAGTTCCGTCTTCGTTATAATCTATATCATATAGCTCTGGCACATAACAGCCTTCTATCAGCGCCATCTTTTTTAGCATCTCCCTCTTGCCTTTTTCCCTCTCCTCTGTATATTTTACCATTATCTCATTTATAATCTCTTCACCTTCGCCAACAGCAATCAGGTCTATGAAATCTGTTAATGGCTCAGGATTAAAAAAGGCGCAGACACCGCCCATTATCACAAGCGGGTCTTTTTCATTTCTTTCAGATTTTTTATATGGTATCCCTGCTAAGTCAAGTATCTTTAAGATATTTATATAGTCATTTTCAAAGGAAACAGAGAAGGCAACTATATCAAAGTCCTTTATCCGTGTCTGGCTCTCTAATGAAATAAGAGAGGTTTCTGTTCTTTTGTATTCATCAATATCCTCTTCATCAGGCAGGAATGCCCTCTCGCATACAACATCGTCCCTCTGATTCAGGTAATAGTATATATTCTGAAATCCGAGATTAGACATCCCGACATAATATGTATTTGGATATATAATAGCAACCTTTATCCTTCCATGATGGTCTTTATATATCGTTCCCCTTTCCTCTTTTAAAAGCCTCTTATTTTTTTCTATCAACTTCCATGACATTTGTTTTCTCAAAGACAGCAAAGCAAAAAACTCCAGAATCTCCGCTTCCCCGATTCTCCGCTTCTCCGTTTCAGCCAAATACAGCAGACTTCGTCGTGAGCTCAGCCGAACGATGGACTTCTTACAAAGCCGTTATCAGTCTGCTTGCTTCCGTAAAAAGGTCGGCACATCCCACTCATCATCAAATATCCCCATCTCCTCATTCCTGAAGTCGCTGTTCACAACCTTTCTCAGGAAGGCAGGCTTATCAATATTCTTAAATGCCAGGGATTTTACATTTGCAGTCTTTGCCGGCAGGGCAGTTGTAGACTGCATATCCTTTACCTTTTCTTTATCAAAGCCTGTTGCAATTATTGTAACCTGAATAATATCCTCAAAATCAGGATTTACAACAGAGCCGAAGATTATGTTTGCATCAGGGTCTGCCGCCTCTTTTATTATTGATGACGCAGCGTCAACATCATAGAGCGTCAGGTCAATGCCGCCAGTAATATTTATCAGCACCCCCTGCGCGCCTTCAATTGAGTTATCCTCAAGAAGCGGGCTTGATATCGCCTTCTGTGCTGCCTCTATAGCCCTGTTCTCTCCCCTTGAGATGCCCATTCCCATAATAGCCCTGCCCATGTGCGACATTATTGTCCTTACATCTGCAAAATCCACATTCACAAGGCCTGCAATGGTTATAAGGTCAGAGATGCCCTGCACTGCCTGCCTTAATACATCATCAGCAATCTTGAATGACTCTGTTAAAGGCGTCTTCTTATCCACAACACTTAAGAGCTTCTGATTTGGAATCACTATTAATGTGTCTACATACTTCTTCAATTCCCTTAATCCATCCTCTGCCCGCTGCAGCCTCTTTCCGCCCTCAAATGAGAATGGTTTAGTAACCACTCCAACTGTAAGCGCGCCAATCTCCCTTGCTATATTTGCAATTACAGGCGCAGCGCCGGTGCCTGTGCCGCCGCCCAGACCAGCAGTTACAAAGACCATGTCTGAGCCTGCTAATGCATCCTTTATCTTATCTATATCCTCTAATGCCGCATCCCTCCCGATATCAGGATTAGCGCCTGCGCCAAGCCCTTTAGTCAGCTTAGCGCCAAGCTGTATCTTGTTTGGCGCCTCTGACTTACTAAGGACCTGAAGGTCAGTATTTGCTGCAATAAACTCAATACCTGTGAGCTCTGCTGCAATCATGGAATTGATGGCATTGCAGCCGCCTCCTCCAACACCTATAACCTTAATCCTTGCACCCTGCAATTCTTCTGTTTCATCAAATTCAAACATTAAAACCTCCTTTCTCATTTAAAAAAATTCTTTTACCCAGCTCTTCATCTTGCTAAAGACATTGTTAAATGACGCCTTGTCAGCAAACTTCTTTACCTCTTTCTTTTCATGGTCCTTTACTGCATAGAGGATAAGGCCGACGCCTGTGGCAAACATCGGATTGCTCACCACATCCACCAATCCGCCGATATTTGACGGCATGCCGCGGCGCACAGGCATATCCATTACCCTCTCTGCCACCTCTGTCATGCCCTCCATTATTGCTGCGCCTCCTGTAATTACTGCGCCTGATGCAACAAGCTCTTCATACCCTGTCTTTTTAAGCTCCCTCTGAACAAGGCTGAAAATCTCCTCTGCCCTCGGCTCAATTATCTCTGAAAGAACCTGCCGCGAAACAATCCTCGGCGGCCTTCCGCCTACGCTCGGCACCTCTATGGTCTCATCCTCCTTTACCAGAGAGGTCAGGGCGCAGCCGTATTTCACCTTTATCTTCTCTGCCTCGCTTGCCGGCGTGCGGAGGCCGACAGCAACATCGTTTGTAAGATGATTCCCTCCTATGCCGAGCACTGCAGTATGCCAGAGGCTGCCATTTACAAATGTTGCAATATCTGTTGTCCCGCCGCCTATATCAACAACAGCAACGCCAAGCTCCTTCTCATCAGATGTAAGAACAGCCTCGCTTGAGGCAATGGGCTGAAGTATTATGTCTATTACATGAAGTCCTGCCCTGTTTACGCTCTTTATTATATTCTGTGCAGATGTAACTGCGCCTGTTACAATATGGACCTCTGCCTCAAGCCTTACACCTGACATTCCGAGCGGCTCTTTTATGCCGTCCTGCTCATCAATTATAAACTCCTGAGGAATGACATGAAGCACCTCTCTGTCAAGGGGTATCGCAACAGCCCTTGCAGCATCAATCACCCTGTTTATATCTGCATGGGTAACCTCTTTGTTCTTTATTGCAATAACGCCCCTGCTGTTAAAGCTCTTTATATGTCCTCCTGCAATCCCTGCATATACTGAATTTATTTCAACGCCTGCCATAAGCTCAGCCTCTTCAACTGCCTTCTTTATGGACTCAACAGTGCTCTCAATATTAGTGACAACACCCTTTCTCAAACCCTTTGACGGGCTTGTGCCTATGCCTATGATGTCAATCTTGTTTCCTTCAACTACCTCGCCGACAACAGCACAGATCTTAGTTGTCCCCACATCAAGCCCAACTATTATGTTCTCTTTTTTTGCCAATCCCTTCACCTCCTTCATTGAGTATCAAACAGTATCAGAGTATCAGAGTGTCAAAGTAGAAACTATGACTCTTTGACACTCTGACACTTTGACTCAATTCTTTATTACTACCTTATTTAAAAACCTCATGTCTATCTTTTTTGAGGCAATCCCTCTGCCAATCATATCTCCGCGCACCTCAACAAACCTTGAGAGTTTCTTATCATAATCGCCCCTGCCCATATTAATCTCATAGTCATCAACTTTGAGAACCATTCTATCTCTTTCAATGTCTATGCTTATATTCTCAAACCGCACTAACTCTTTTTTATTTTTAAGAATATCTAATAATTTTAATGCCTCAATAAGCGCCTCAGGCGGACGCTCTTCGCCAAATCTTATGCCTTTAAAATCAATACCCCTGATTACTGGAAAATATCTGTCGTCCAATAATGCTTCTCTCCTTCCGAGGGCAACACCTGCGCTGTCTATAAGATAACTGCGGCTGTTGTAAAGGGCAACTGCCACAGGCGCCCTTTCTTCTATACTTATTAAAATCCTGTTCGGAAGCTCTCTTTTTATTAACACACCTTTTATCCACGGATGCGACATTATCCTCTCCTGTAGATGGCGGATGCTTACCTTAAATATATTAGAACCGTCCGGCAATTCCATTAAAGAAACCATGGCATCATCCCTTACAAAATTATTTCCAATAAACCTTATATCTTTTATGTTGAAATATTCATCGGTAGTTACAAACTGATACCCGATAACAGTTAGATATACAAATGCGCTAATAGCCGCAAAAACAGCGATAGATCTGAGAAACCTTAACAGCCTCTCCCTCTTTTCTTCTTTAGAAATAAATACCTTATTCTTTTTATAATAATGGGTGCTAACATCTGTATTTTTATAGCCCATCAGTTATCCTCTTTTAATGCCTCCATTAATATCATCTCAACCAATCTGTTAAAATCAATCCCTACACCTTTTGCTATCTCTGGAAGCAGGCTTACATCGGTCATTCCGGGAAGCGTGTTTACCTCAAGCAGAAATGGCCTGCTGTCAGAATCAATTAGCATATCCACCCTGCTGTATCCCCTGCAGCCTAATACCCTGTGCGCCTTAAGCCCAAGCTCCAAAACTTCATTATAGGTCTTCTCCGGCAGACGGGCAGGGAATATGTGCTCTGACATATTTGGTGTATATTTTGCCTCGTAATCATAAAACTGCCTCTTTGGAATAATCTCAATAGCGCCGAGCGCCCTCTCACCCAATATCCCTACCTGTATCTCTCTGCCTTTGATATATTTCTCTATAATAATCTCTTTGCCGTATTTAAAGGCAAGGTCAAGGGCATCCTTCAATCCCTTCTCTTCCGAAACAATAGATATGCCAACACTTGAACCCTCTGCTACCGGCTTTATAACAATAGGGAATCCGAAACCCATTCTCTGACTTCTGTCTTCTGACTTCTGTCTTCTGACTTCTGACTCTAAATCCTTTTTCTCCAATACCATAGACGGTCCAACAGGCAGTTTGTGAAACTCAAATATCTTTTTTGAAAATATCTTATTCATACCCAAGGCGCTTGCCATTATCCCTGAGCCTGTATAGGGTATACCCATTATTTCAAGCATCCCCTGAACTGCGCCATCCTCGCCGTATCTACCGTGCAGGGCAATAAAGGCGAACTCAATCTTTTCCTGTTTCAGACCCTCTGCAAGGTCTCTTCCAACATCAATGGCTGCTGCATTGTAGCCCATATCCTTTAATGCCTTTAAAACCGCCTCTCCTGATTTTAAGGATACATCCCGCTCTGCAGAAAGCCCGCCCATCAGCACACCTATCTTTTTTTTAGTTACTAAACCCATCTCAACTAATCCTTACCAACTATTTTTATCTCAAGCTTAAGAGCCACGCCCTTTTCCTTTTTCACCTTTTCTTTAATAATCTCTATCAACGAAATAACATCCTTTGCAACTGCCCTGCCTTTATTAACAATAAAGTTTGCATGTTTTTTTGACAGCTCTGCATCTCCTATCCTGTATCCCTTCAAGCCGACAGATTCAATCAATGCGCCTGCAAAGCCCGTCGCTGGGTTTTTAAACACAGAGCCTGCTGATGGAACGCCAATTGGCTGCTTCTCTTTTCTCCTTCCTATCAGCGCTATCATCTTATCTTTTATCTTCTTATTGCTATCCTTATGAAGCACAAAGCTCCCGCCAAGGATAATCCCCTTTGGAAGCCTTGCTGTCCTGTAACCAAACCTTATATCCTCCCTGTCTATCTCTATTACATTGCCACTCAAATCCATCATTCGAATCTGCTTGATAGCATCCTTTATCTCGCCGTCAAATGACCCTGCGTTCATAACTATGGCGCCGCCGACACTGCCTGGGATTCCTGCAGCAAACTCAAGGCCGGCAAGTCCATGCGAAACTGCAAAATTCAAAAACCTTGAAAGATTAACCCCAGCCTCTGCAAATACTATTGTCTCTCCATTTTCATCCTCAGATTCAATCATAATCTTGTCAAATCTCTGGAGATTTACCACTATCCCTCTTATCCCTCCGTCTTTTACCAGTATGTTTGTTCCTTTGCCGAGTATGAAAAGCGAGACCTTCTCCTCATCTGCAACATGAAGAAGATTTTCAAGATCCTGAAGGTCCTGCGGAAATACCATTATGTCTGCAGGCCCGCCAATCTTAAACGAGGTATGATTTTTCATAGGCTCTCCATATCTTATCTCCCCTTTTATGGAAGATAATGATTTCTTAATCTCCTTTATCTTAATATTATTATTGCTGCCTCTGCATCCTCTCAACTATTTCACCGCCAATCTTCCAGACATCCCCTGCCCCCAGTGTAATAACAATATCATCCTTCTTAAGCATCTTTAAAACATATCCGGGAATTTCATTCTTGTCCTTGATGAACATCACCTCCTTGTGTCCGTGCTCTTTTATTGTCTCATACAATCTCTCGCCTGTTACACCCTCTATAGGTCTCTCGCCTGCTGCATAGATATCTGTTAATATCAATACATCTGCCTGATAAAATGCAGTTGCAAAATCCTTCATCAAGTCATTTGTCCTTGTATATCGGTGCGGCTGGAATATTACAATTGTCCTCTTATCCCATCCTGATTTACAAGCAGCAAGTGTTGCCTTTATCTCTGCAGGATGATGGCCGTAATCATCTACAACCATTACACCGTTTACCTCGCCCTTTACCTGAAATCTCCTCTGAACGCCGCTGAATTCTGCAAATGCCTTTTTAATCGCATCTGTATCAATCTCAAGCTCAAGCCCTACTGCAACAGCAGCAAGGGCATTATAAACATTATGAAGGCCAGGCATCTTTAGCATAAACCTTCCCAATTCCTTGCCTCTGTTAATTACCTTGAAGCTTGATTCAAAGCCCTTTAATTCAATATCCTTTGCAGCAAAATCTGCCTGCGTGTTAGAGCCGTAGGTAACATACCTTTTTTCTAATAACGGGATGATATCCTGAATATTTTTGTCATCAAGGCACAAAACAACAAGTCCGTAGAATGGCACTTTATTAACAAAGCTCAAAAATGCCTTCTTTATTGCATCAAGGTTTTTGTAATAATCCAAATGCTCCTCGTCAATGGTTGTTACAACAGCAATGGTCGGCGATAATTTCAGGAATGAGCCGTCGCTTTCATCTGCCTCTGCAACAAGAAATTCCCCCTGTCCGAGTTTGGCATTTGTGCCAAAGCTGTTCAGCTTGCCGCCAATAACAACTGTTGGGTCTATATTGCCGCGGGCAAGGACTGTTGCAATAATAGATGTTGTTGTTGTCTTTCCGTGCGCGCCTGCTACTGCAATACCGTATTTCAGCCTCATCAGTTCTGCAAGCATCTCTGCCCTTGGGATTACAGGTATAAGCGCCTTCTTTGCAGCCTTTACCTCTTCATTTTCCGGCGATACTGCAGATGAAATAACCACAACATCAGCGCCCTCTATATTAGATGCTGCATGGCCTTTGTATATAATGGCTCCGATATCCTTAAGATGTTTTGTTGTGTCTGATAAGTTCATATCAGAGCCGCCCACCTTATAGCCTAGGTTTAATAATACCTCTGCTATGCCGCTCATGCCGATACCGCCGATGCCAACAAAGTGAATATGTTTAATCTTCTTAAACATTAAAAACCAACTCCCCGCAGAGGCTGACTATTCTTGAAGCAGCATCCTTTTTCCCAAGCGCAGCGCTCTTCTTTTCCATCTCTGTTATCTTCTGCCTGTTATTTAAATAATAGATAATCCTCTCTGCTAAAATCTTACCGCTTAAATTCTTATTTAGCATCATCTCTCCTGCGCCTGCCTCTGACAAAGCCCTTGCATTCATCTCCTGATGATTGTGCGTTGCAAAAGGAAATGGGATTAATATAGCTGCCTTTCCGCATGCAGTAAGCTCTGCCACAGTAGTTGCGCCTGCACGGGAGATGACTAAATCTGCATTAGCGTATGCAGATGCCATGTCGTATATATAGGGCATTGCATCAGCATTAAGCCCTGCCTTGTCATAGGCATCTTTTACAAGACTGTAATCAGTATCTCCTGTCTGGTGTATAATCTTGATTTTTTCTTTAATCTCTTTTAAATAATCAATTGCCTCAACCATATTCATATTTATTGTATGCGCGCCGAGGCTTCCGCCGAAAATCAACAATGTAAATCTATCTGACTTTTGACTGTCTTTACTATATATCTCCTTGCGAATCGGATTTCCAACAACTACAACATCCGCGCCCTTTCTCAGGAATCTCTTTGTATCCTCAAATGCAACAGCAACCTTTTTGGTAAAATATGAAAGCAGCCTGTTTGTTGCGCCTGGCACAACATTCTGCTCTAATATAACATTGGGTATCCTCATAATAGCTGCTGACAGGACAAGCGGCCCTGATGCATAGCCGCCGACGCCTATTACGCACTGCGGCTTAAATCTATTTAATATCCTGAATGAATCAATGAAGCTGATTGGTATCATAAAGAGTGTCATTATTTTTTTTAAAAAACCTTTTCCGATAAAACCTGCTATCCTTATGGTCTCCAATTTAAAACCCTCTTTTGGAAGAACCCTATACTCTATGCCGCTAACTGTGCCGACAAAGAGGATGTCAATATCTTTATGCCTTTTCTGAAACTCCCTTGCCACTGCAATCCCAGGATAAAGATGCCCGCCAGTGCCTCCGCCTGCAATTATAATCCTCTTCATCTCCCCTCACCTTTATCCACTCCCCGAATTTTGTCCTGATATGTTCATTAATATCCCTATTGCTAACATGTTTATCAATAATGACGAGCCTCCGAAACTTATAAAGGGCAGAGGTATGCCCTTTGTAGGCAGCAAGCCTGTAACAACGGATATATTTATAACTGCCTGTATGCCGATCATAACAGTTATGCCAAGCGCCAGATATTTTGCAAATATATCCTCTGCCCTGAGGCTGATAACAAAGCCAAGATAGATGAGTACTGCAAATAAGGCAATAACAGCAGAGCCGCCGGCAAATCCAAGCTCCTCGCCAAGGATAGAAAATATAAAATCAGTGTGAGCCTCTGGCAGGAAAAAGAGTTTCTGTTTTCCCTCGCCAAGGCCAACACCAAAGAGGCCGCCGCTTCCCAATGCAAGATAGGACTGTATAATCTGGTAGCCAGAATTATATGGGTCCTTCCATGGGTCCCAGTATGTCTTTAGCCTCTGCATCCTGTAGCCAGCATTAAATATCAAGGTGTACATAAGAGGCGTCAGCAGGACGCCGAGAAACATTATATGCTTAAGCCTCGCACCGCCTGCAAAGAGGAGCGACAGGGCTATAATGCCGATTGTTACTGCTGTTCCCAAATCAGGCTCTATCATAATGAGCATAACAAACAGGCCAATAACACTCATAACAGGCAGGAAACCGTTCATAAAATCCTTTATCCTCTCGCCCTTCTTTGCAATTATGCGCGCCATATAAATTATAATGGTGAGCTTTGATAGCTCTGCAGGCTGGAATGAGAGGATGCCTATTCTCAGCCACCTCCTTGCGCCATTTACCTCTTTGCCCATAATCAATACAAAGATTAAAAGCAGAATCGTCAGGCCAAACATCGGCAGAAACAACCTGTCCCAATTTTTGTAATCTATCCTTGAAACAATAATCATCATCACTATCCCTATTACCGCCCATATCATCTGCCTCTTTAAAAAGAAGAAGATGTCATTCAATCTCTTTAATGCAGGAATAGCGCTTGATGAATATATCATTAATATGCCTATAGCGGTAAGTATAGTAACAATTATAAAAAGACTGTAATTAATGCCTCTGAAACTATTTGCTGTCATTTA
>JAHFEP010000006.1:0-10868 GCA_023248415.1 Nitrospirota bacterium | reverse complement strand
ACCCTTCCCCTGTCCTCAAAATTCCTGAACATATCAAAACTTGCGCATGCAGGAGATAGAAGCACAACATCGCCTTTATCAGCCTTGTGGGATGCAATATTTACAGCATCCTCAAGGCTTGAGGCAAAGATTGTGTCTGTAAGGCCGCCGATGGCATCTGCAATCTTATCCTTTGCCTTTCCTATTAATATAAGGCGCTTCACCTTCTCCTTCACAAGGTCTTTTAATGGAGTAAAATCCCCCCCCTTATCAAGCCCCCCTGCAATCAGGATAACAGGCTCTGAAAACCCCTCTAATGACTTTACAACAGCGCCGACATTTGTCCCTTTAGAATCATTTATATATTTAACATCATCAATTATCTTCACAAGCTCAAGCCTGTGCTCAAGCCCGCTAAATTTCTTTAGCACCGGCTTCATAAATTCAACAGGACATCCTGATAATTGTGCTGCTGCTATTGATGCCATTGCATTTTCAATATTATGCACACCCTTTATGCCGAGCTCATCTGTTTTTATTACAATCTCATCCTTGCCGCTGATATTTGAAACAATATCAGCGCATCTCAAATATACACCTCTCTCAACATCGTTTAGTCTGCTGAAAAGGATAATATCCGCTTTTATCTTTTTTGCAATACCTGCGGTATAAGGGTCATCAGCATTCAGGATTGCAAAATCATTCCTATCCTGATTTTCAAAGAGCCTCGCCTTTGCCCACACATACTCATCCATTGAATCATAGCGGTCAAGGTGGTCAGGTGTTATATTTAACAAAACGGCTGTCATCGGCTTGAAATCCTTTATTGTCTCAAGCTGAAAACTGCTTATCTCTGCTACTGCTGCATCCCATTTTTTATCTGCCAATACAGCATCGCTTAATGCTGTGCCGAGATTCCCTCCAACAAACACATTTCTTTTATATACTTTTAACAGCTCCCCTGTTAAAGTTGTTGCTGTAGATTTGCCATTAGTGCCTGTAATACCTATAACAGGCGTTTGTAAAAGATTATACGCAAGCTCTATCTCGCTTATAACAGGTATCCTCTTCTCCTTTGCCTTAATAAGGCATTCAGACCTGTATGGAACACCAGGGCTTATAACAATCAGATCGCTCTTCAAAAAGGTTTCAAGATTATGCACACCAAGCTCATAACTAATATTAAGCCCTTTAAGCCGTGAAAGGGCATCAGCGAGCTTCTTCTTATCAGCCGTATCTGTAACAATAACCGATGCGCCTTCTCTTAAAAGAAGTCTTACAGCAGAAACACCGCTCCTTGCAAGACCGACAACAAGGGCTTTTTTATTTTTAAGATTCAGATTCATTCTTTATCCTCAGTCCCTCTGGGCGAACATACCCTATCCATCTCGGTAGGGGAGATTCGGTGAATCGCCTTATATCCCCCTCTTTTCTAAAGAGGGGTTAGGGGAGATTACTGGCCGGGCATAGAAACTTGCCCTTGCTATAATCCCCCTTAGTCCCCCTTTAGAAAAGGGGGAGAAAAAAGGAGTCGCTTTATTAAAGGGGGAAAAGTTATCACCCTTGACAGGCGTCCCGCCTGTCCTACTTCTGTCTTCTTCATCCCTACCTCAGCTTCAGCGTACTCAAACTCAATAACGCAAGCACAATTGCAATTATCCAGAACCTGACAATAATCTTTGGCTCATCCCATCCCTTTAATTCAAAATGGTGATGGATTGGCGCCATTCTAAAGACCCTCTTTTTGGTAAGCTTAAATGATGCCACCTGAAATATCACAGAGAGGGTTTCAATTACAAAAAGACCGCCGACAAGGAGTAAAAGGAGTTCGTGCTTGGAGATAACAGCAACTGTTCCAAGAGCGCCGCCGAGCGGAAGAGAACCAATATCGCCCATAAAGACCGAAGCAGGATAAGCATTGAACCACAAAAATCCCAGACCCGCGCCAATCATGGCGCCGCATAAGACAGACAGCTCGCTTGCACCTGAAATATATGTCAGTTGAAGATATTCTGAAAATACCACATGACCTGCTATATAAGTAACAATCGTATAGGAAAAGGCTGCTACTATAAAAGGCCCTATTGCAAGTCCGTCAAGGCCGTCTGTAAGATTTACTGCATTTGATGCGCCGACAATTACAAATATTGCAAATGGTATATAGAACCATCCTAAGTCAGGCGTTATCTTTTTAAACAAAGGCACGCTGAGCTTTGTTGAATAAGCAGGCAGATGGTATAGGATAACAGCAATAATCAGCGCAGCCAATATCTGAAGCCCGAATTTATATCTCGGCTCCAGACCTTCTGATTTCTTTCTTATAAATTTCAGATAATCATCCAAAAACCCTATGCCGCCAAAGCTGAGTATAGAGAATATCACAAGCCATACATATAGATTTGCAAGGTCTGCCCATAAGAGTGTCGGCACAATAATGCCAATAAGTATTATTACACCGCCCATAGTAGGCGTGCCTGACTTCTTCATGTGCGCCTTTGGCCCATCCTCTCTTATGCGCTGGCCTATCTGCCATCTCTGCAAAGTCCTGATGAGCCATGGCCCTATAATCAATGTAAGGATTAAGGCGGTAATTATTGCATAGGCAGTCCTGAATGTTATGTATCTGAATACATTAAAACCAGAGAAATATGTATGAAGCGGATATAATAAATGGTATAGCATCTATTCCTTTGTGTCCCCCTTTAGAAGCCCTTCTGCTATCTTCTCCATAGCCATCCTTCTTGAACCTTTAATAAGTATTGTATCGCCGCCCTTTGCATGCCTCTCTAATATATCCAGCGCCTTCTGATGGTCATTGCATACAAAGATATTATCCTCGCTCATCCCTGATTCAACAGCGCCTGTTGCAATAAATTTAGAGAGGTTTCCCATTACTATTAAAAAGTTAATCCCGAAATCAACAATCTTCCTGCCTGTATTCAGATGTGCCTCCTCAGCATAGTCTCCAAGCTCAAACATATCGCCAAGCACTGCAAATGTCTTTCCGCTGTTTTTAAAATTGGAAAGGAGCATTATTGCAGCCTCCATTGAAGCAGGGTTTGCATTGTAAGAATCATTGATAATCCTTAGACCTGAATTCAGCATCTTTACCTCTGAACGCATCTTAAAAGGCCCAAATTTTTCAAGCCCTGCCTTTACATCTTCAAGGTCAAAATTAAAGAGTTCCGCTGCTGCTGCTGCTGATAAGGCATTATAAATATTGTGCCTTCCAAGCATAGGCAGTATAATGCCTATGCCTTCTTTCCCCTTCTGGATTGTGAACGATGTCTTTCCTGATTCATCGGCCTTTATATTTATTGCCCTTATATCAGCCCCATACTCAATACCAAAGGTTATAACCTTACCCTTCATCTTTGATGCTGCCTTTAAAGAATTTGCATCATCAGCATTTATCACAGCAGTATTACTCTCGGAAAGGAACTCTAAAAGCTCTCCCTTTGCCTTTATTACATTCTCTACACTTCCCAAACCTTCAAGGTGTGCCGGGCCGATATTAGTTATTACGCCGATATTCGGCTGTGCGAGCTCGCACAGCCTTGTTATCTCACCGAGACCGCTCATGCCCATCTCAATCACACCCGCCTGATGATTCTTTTTTAATCTTAGCAAAGTAAGAGGCACGCCAATATGATTATTCAGATTCCCCTCATTTTTGACAATAAATAACCTCTGGCTGAGTATCCTTGCAATCATCTCCTTTGTTGTAGTCTTGCCATTCGTGCCTGTTACAGCACAAAGAGAGATTGTATATTTCTGCCTGTGAAATGCAGCTATCTCCTGCAATGCCCATACTGTATCAGGGACTGCAATCAATGCCTTTGAGCTATCTGCTGCGCCTTTTGTAACCTTCTCAAGTTGAGATTCATTGATAACAGCGCCTGCTGCGCCATTTGTAAATGCCTGGTTTACAAAATCATGTCCGTCAAACCTGTCGCCCTTTATGGCAACAAAAAGCTCGCCCTTCTTAATACTCCTTGTGTCTATAGAGACACCTGTTATTGAGAGGTTTTTATGTCGTCTCACCAGCCTCCCTTTTGAGGCTGAGAGTATCTCGTTTATGTTAAGTGCATCTTTCATTTCAAGTGTTTTTGTCATAAAGTCCTACGACTTATTACTTACGACTTACAACTGTATTCCTAATCGCCTCCCTTGCCATCTTCCTATCATCAAAGGATATCTTTTTATCCCCGATAATCTGATAATCCTCGTGCCCCTTGCCGGCAATAACAACGATGTCATCCTTCCTTGCAAGCTCTACTGCCTTGTAGATTGCCTCTCTCCTGTCAGGGATGATAAGATAATCCCGTGGTCTTCCGTTCTTTATTTCTTTTATACCTTCCTCTATCTCTTTGATGATTTCCATCGGGTCTTCACTCCTTGGATTATCAGATGTAATAATAACAATGTTACTCAATTTTCCAGCAGCCTCTCCCATCTTTGGCCTCTTTCCCTTATCCCTGTCGCCGCCGCAGCCAAAGACCGTTATAATCCTTCCTTTGGCAAACTCCTTCACAGCCTCAAGGAGCCTTCTTAGGGCATCCTCTGTATGCGCATAGTCAACCACTACAGCAAAATCCTGTCCTTCATCTATCTTCTCAAATCTGCCTGAGACATTCTCCACAGCCCTTATAGCGTCAGCAATAATGCTGTTATCAAACCCAAGGCCCTGGCCAACGCCGATTGCAGAGAGGATATTTTTTATATTATACTTCCCTGTTAATTTAGATTCTACAGGAAAAATCCCCTTTGGAGTTACTGCCTTGAATGTAATGCCGTTAATATCCATTCTGATATCATCAGGCCTTATATCTGCATCCTTGCTAAAGCCGTAGGTTACTGCCTTTACCTTCATTGCATCCAATATTCTCTTGCTGTATGGGTCGTCAATATTTATTATCCCTGCCTTCTTCACCATCTTGCCCCTTTCATTATTCAGGGAGGTGAAGAGTTTGAGCTTTGCATTAAAATAGTCATCCATTGTCTTATGGAAATCAAGGTGGTCCTGCGTAAGGTTTGTAAATACTGCTATGTCAAACTCGCAGTCAGCAACCCTGTTTAGTTCAAGTGCATGGGATGAGACCTCCATAACCGCATATTCTGCGCCTGTTTCTATTATCTTATAGAGATATTTCTGCAAATCTGAGGATTCAGGCGTTGTATGAGGCGCTGGCATTGTTTCATCGCCGATAATATATGATATGGTGCCAAACAGCCCGCATCTTTTTCCTGCCTTCTCAATAATTGCTTTAATAAGGTAGGATGTTGTTGTCTTGCCGTTTGTCCCGGTAATGCCTATCATGCGGAGCCTTCTGCTCGGATTGCCGTAGAATTGCGCAGATAAATGCGCAAGGGCATTCCTCGCATCAGGCACTGATACTACAGTTATATTATTTTCAGGCGCTTCAATAGTCCCTTCAGTCACGATTACCGATGCTCCTCTCTTTATTGCATCAGCAATATATTTGCGTCCGTCTGTTTTAAAACCATGGATTGCTACAAACAGAGAATCCTTTCTCACCTCCCTTGAATCATAGGTGATATCCTCAATCGGCCTCTCAAGCTTTCCAGAGACATTTGACTTATTTAAAACATCTAATAACTCCTTTAATATCATTCCCTCTTTACCATAAGTATTCTTTCTTCATTTGTAGAAGGTGCGTTCATGTAAAGAAGCACATCCTCAGCTATGTTCTTAAAAACAGGGGCTGCTACACTGCCGCCCCATGCGAGCCCTTCAGGGCTGTCTACCACAACCAACAGGGCTATCTGCGGGTCTTCTGCTGGCGCATAGCCTATGAATGAGCTGATAAAGTATCTATCTGAATAGAGCCCTGTTTTTAAATCTATCTTCTGGGCAGTTCCTGTCTTTCCTGCAACCCTGTATCCGTCAATGGCTGCCTTTTCGCCTGTGCCGCCTGCTTCAACTACACTCGTTAGTATCCTTGTCATCTCTGCTGCTGTTTCTGCAGAGAGCACCCTCTTTTTTATTTCAGGGTAAACCTTCCTTACAATCTTATCCTCATCCCTTATCTCCGAAACCACAAAGGGCTTCATCATCCAGCCGTTATTGGCAACAGATGAAACGGCTGTTATGAGCTGAATCGGCGTAACAGCTATCTCCTGTCCTAATGAGACAGAGCCGATTGACCTCTTTGACCATTCCCTTGTCTGTCGCAGAATCCCTCTTGACTCTCCTGAGATATCTATATCTGTCCTGTCTCCAAAACCAAAGGATTTAAGATGCGAATAAAGCCTCTCCTTGCCAAGCCTCATGCCAATCCTTACAGCGCCTACATTGCTTGACCTCTTGATAACATCGCGAAAGGAGAGCCTGCCCTTCTCCCTTACTGTATCGTGTATAATCTCTCCGTCTATATCAATCTTATCTTCTCCAAAGAACATCGGCTCTGACGGCGATGCAACCTTATCTTCTAATGCTGCAGAGGCAACAATCACCTTTAATGTTGAGCCCGGCTCATAAGGGTCAGATACAATCCTGTTTCTCCACTCTGCAGGGGCATATTTTATAAACTCGTTCGGATTAAAGGACGGCTTTACAGCCATAGCCAATATCTCGCCTGTCTTTGGATCCATGCCGATAACCATTCCACTCTTTGCATGTGTCTTTTGAATCGCCTTATCAAGCTCCCTCTCGCATATATATTGTATGCTCTCGTCTATAGTAAGGACAATATCCTTGCCCTTTACAGGCGGCTTATATCCAGAACTTGGAAATATGTGCGACCCTCTTGCATCCCTTTCAAGAATAATAAAGCCGTCTTCTCCCTTTAAGAATTCATCATACCTTGCCTCTATTCCTGAAAGACCTGTATTATCAAGACCTGCAAAGCCTATAAGATGGCCAAAAAGCTCTTTCTTTGGATAGAACCTTTTGCTCTCTTTTATAAAACCTATCCCTTCTAAATCCTCATTCTTTATCTCATTCTTTATCTTTATTGCAATATTCGGGTCTATCTTTCTTGCGAGCCATACAAAGCCTTTATCGCTTTTTAGCTTCTTCTCCAGAATCCTCCAGTCCTCGTTTATAAATCTTGAAAGTCTTTTTGCTGCCTCACGGGCATCTCCTATCTCCGAAGGAACCGCATATACAGACTCAACATCTAAATTTACTGCTAATACCCTTCCCTTCCTGTCGTATATTGTGCCTCTCAGAGGCTCTAATGCCACAGTCTTCTGATGCTGGCGCACTGCAATCTTTGAAAGGTCGTTATTCCTAAATACCTGAAGATAAAAGAGCCGTGAAATACCTGCTGACAAACCAACAGCAATGATAACAGCAAGCACCAGAATTCTGACCCTTGCCTGCTTAAAAGACCCTTCTGATGTCTTTCTATCATCCATCCTTACGACCTCGGCTTGTTTAGCCCTTTCAATTCTGACTTTGTTAACTTATGAACCTTCTCAATCTCTCCAATCATAACCTGCGGAAGTTTTATCTCCCTTACCGCAATTACACTGCCCTTTTCAGGCCTCTTCATTCCAAGGTCTGCTGCAATCCTTTCTATCCTCTTTAAAGAGGAGAGGCTTGACACCTCTGTAAGGAGCTCTGCATTCCTGCGGTTAAGCTCTATCCTCTCCATCCGCAGCTTTTCTATATTATAACCAATTTCAACAATCATTACCCTCTGCCACACATAGGTAATAAAGACAGACATTACCATAACAATGATTATCAATGTCTGAAAGGCGCTGTTTATATTATCTTCATTATTTTTTTTAAATAAACTCATATTCAAACCTGCAGCCTTTCTGCTGCCCTGAGCTTTGCGCTCCTCGCCCTTGGGTTATCCTTAATCTCTTTTTCATCTGGAGTAACAGGCTTCTTTGTTATAATCTTTATACTCGGCTTTATGCCGCACTGGCATACAGGAATCTTAGGCGGGCATATACAGCCTTTTGCAAGCCTCTGAAATGTCCTTTTTACAATCCTGTCCTCTAAGGAATGAAACGATATTGCGCACACCCTTCCATTTGGCCTTAATATCTCAATAGCATCTAATAGACCCTTCTCCAATACATCCAATTCGCGGTTAACAGCAATCCTTAATGCCTGAAATGTCCTTGTTGCAGGATGAATATCTCTTGGATGAAATCTTGCCGGAATCGCCTTTTTAACTATATCTGAAAGCTGTAATGTAGTTGCTATCGGATTTTTTTCTCTCTCCTTAACAATAAATGAAGCAATCCTCTTTGCAAATCTCTCTTCACCGTATTTAAAAATGAGTTCAGACAGCTCTCTTTCAGATAATTTATTTACAATATCAGCAGCAGTTGTCTCAGCCTTTTTATCCATCCTCATATCAAGAGGCGCATCATACATAAAGCTGAATCCCCTCTCCTTATCCAATAGCTGATAGGATGAGGCACCTAAATCAAAGAGTATAGCGTCAGCCCTTTCATCCTTCATAATCCCTTTTATATCTGAAAAATTCCCATGTATAAGCCTTATCCTGTCTCCAAATCTTTTAAGCCTTTCTTCTGCTATCTTCAATATCTCATCATCCTGATCTATCCCGATAACAATACCATCAGGAGAGCTAAGCTCCAAGAGCCTCTCTGCATGTCCGCCAGCGCCAACTGTGCAGTCAACATATACTCCGCCGCTTTTGCAATTAAGCAGCTCAACAGCCTCCTTTAATAAAACTGGTATATGCTTTATCATTCATCCTTTTTACAATCCTAAATTAGAAAGTGTCTCGCTGATCTTTCCAAGTTTTTGAGGAATCTTTGCCTCCCTGTCTATCCATTTCTTATTGTCCCATACCTCAATCTTATTAAACATGCCAATAAGAACAATCTCTTTATTCAGCCCTGCATATTCCCTTAAAGATGGCGGAATTAAAATGCGTCCCTGCCTGTCAAGCACACATTCTACTGCACGGGAATAGAAGAATCTCATAAAGTCCTTTACCTCAGGCTGCATCATTGGAAGACCCTTTGTCTTTTCTTCTATCAGACGCCACTCTTCAGTCGGATATGCAACAAGACACTGGTCAAAATCAGATGTTAGGATTAGCTTTTCTTCGTAACGTTCTACAAGAGTTTCCCTGAACTTTACTGGTATGCTTACACGGCCCTTTGAATCAATTGTATGTACATATCTGCCTATAAACAATTAGAGTCTCCTCCATTACATCCCACTTTGTCCCACTCTATGGGCTAAGTATACACCAAGATAGAAGAATGTCAAGTAAAATTGCTATATTTATATGAAATTATTAAAAAAAATCAGGTGGGGTAAAATAGGGAGAAAAAATAGAAATCCTTTGTTCAAGAGGCTGCGCTTCTTTTGCCCGTTTATAGTAACAAAGACATTCCTGTCCGTATCCTCCATGACATGAAGGGCTTGAAGGAAGTGTTCGTTGAAGTCAAGTTTTAAAGAATTTGTTTGCGGCTGCTGATATTTCAAGACCAAACCCTCTTATCCTTTGAAAAGCAGTCAATATCCACGGCTCCAGCCGCTTTCCTTCAGCTTCGGGTCAATGAGTTCGGCTCTGGTTTCTGATTCGTTCATAAATTATTTTTTATTCTACTTTTTCACTATTTTGTCAACATAATTCAGCCAATTTTTGTTGGTATATGCGTAGATAATAAGTATACCATTAAATTAAATCATAAACAACCGGATAGAGGAGGACTGAGCAGTGGAGTTTTTTAGATATTTCAAAACCCGACCCTCTTATCTTTTCCAGATTTGCTAAATTATCTATAGCCGCCTTAATAAAATACCCCCCTTTAGCCTTTTAAGGATATGCTATATGAAGGTAATACATAACACATTACGCTACTTAATACTTGCTTATGTCCTTTTTTTCATGTATATTTTCATTCAATAAAGGATAAACAATTGAGAGGGAGAGGATGCACAGGCTCACTCAATCTATTGAAATAAGACTTCCGCGTAAAAGGGTCTTTGCCTTTCTTAAAGATATTAAGGCGCGGCTTGAACTAAATCCCTTTTATAAGGTGTATAGTTTTGAAAAGATAACTGATGGAGCCATAGGTATTGGAACAAGATTTAAGATAGCTTTATTGAGTGATTATGGAATGAGCAAATATGAAAGCGAGGTAGTTGAGTTCGTTGAGAATGAAAGGATTGCAACAAGGGATGTGAACGGCAGGCTTATGCTTACCCTGACTTTAAAAGACATACCAGGCGGAACCTTGCTGACTCATGATGAAGAGTTTATAATACCCGAAGAAATCCTTCACGAAAAGGAAGAGACAAAGGCGCCTCAATGGCTTCAGTTGCTAAAGAGCCTTACGCTGGAATCAATAAAATTTGATGACAGAAAAAGACGAAAAAAAATTGAAGAAATAACAAGGAATCTGAGAAATAATCTGAGAACATGGCTGAATATAATAAAGGAAAGGCTGGAAACCGAAGGAGCGTTATAGCAGGGGTTTGATTAATCAAGCCCCTGCTGTCTATAAAAGTGCTCTGAAGCTTTAGCGAAGGACACTATGTCCCCATTTCCCATGAAGCAAGATATTTCTCCTGCTCCTTAGTAAGCTTATCTATTTTTATTCCCATTGCCTCAAGTTTAAGCCTTGCTATCTCTTTGTCTATCTTCTCTGGAACAGGGTATACCTTTTTCTCAAGCCTTTTACCCTGTTTTATCATGAATTCTGCGCCGAGCGCCTGATTTGCAAAGCTCATATCCATAACACTTGACGGATGACCCTCTGCAGCAGCAAGATTAATCAATCTTCCCTCGCCAAGAAGATTAACCCTTTTCCCATTCTTTAAAGTATACTCATCAACGAATTCCCTTATCAACCTCTTTCTCTTGCTGACCTTCTCTAATCCAGCAATATCTATCTCTACATTAAAATGGCCTGAGTTG
>JAHFEP010000104.1 GCA_023248415.1 Nitrospirota bacterium | reverse complement strand
GCAGAAGAGCCGCATCCTGATATATTGCTTTCAAAATCCGAAATAGAAGACGCAGAGGCAAGATATCTTAGCGTAGATTCCGAGACAGGCATAAACGCCTCTGTTGTAGGCCGCGCAACATGGGTTGAGCCTGCAAAGACTGCGCCTGATAAATCCCATAATGATTCAATGGCAAGCCTCTCTTTTAAAAAGAAGATATACGACTTTGGCAGAACCAGCCTTAAACTCTCTGCAGCAGAGCAGGATATAAAGGCGACCGAACTGCTTTACGGCGATGCGCTGAACCGCCGGCAGATAGAGATTATGGAGAGGTTCTTTGATGTGCTGATAGCAGACCTTGAGTTTATCCGAGATAGAGAAGAGGTGGCTGTTGCGTTTTTTAAATTTCGTAGGGCAGAGGGGGACAAGGAATTAGGCAAGGCATCAACCTTGAATGTGCTTGAGGCAGAGGCAAAATACAAAGAGACCCGCAGAAAAAGGGCTGCGAGCGAGGCTCGTCAGAATATCACCCGCCAGATTCTTGCAGAGACGCTTAATCGCCCCGGCAAGCTGCCTACTGCGCTTGCAGAGCCTTTGCTTCTGCAGATTGACCGAGAATTGCCTGAGATGGAAGGGCTCATCAAGACATCTGTTTCCAATGACCCTGTGATTCTATCCCTAAAGGAAAAGGTTGAGGCTGCAAATAAACGGATTAAGGCTGCCCGCTTTGAGTGGGGTCCTGTTTTGTCTGCTGAATTGGAGGCATCTGCTTATGAGAGGGAGTTCGGCTCAAGGGATAGGCTGCGCGCAGGGCTTGTGCTTGAGATACCATTTTTAACAGGGGGCCGCAGAGCCTCTAAGATAGCCGCATACACAGCAGAATTGCACCGGCTTGAGGCAAATCTGCGGCGCAGGGAGATGGATGTCCGTAAGGCTGTCTTTGAAACATGGCAGCATATAAATGTCCTGCACTTTCAGATTGAAGAGGTCAACTCGCTGATGAAATATAGAGACCTGTCTCTTGACCAGGCCAGAACCATCTATGAACAGGGTTTAAAGGCATATCTTGGCAGCGCGCTTGTTGATTATTCTGTGGCAAGGCTCCGCCTTGCAGAGACAAAATATTCCCTTGCGCTGGCATGGGCAAGGCTTGACGCCCTGACAGGGGAAAGGGTCTTTAATGGAGGAAAGAATGAATAAGACAGCAGAGTCATTAACATTCTCTTTAATGTTCTTAATTATACTGCCTTCTGCATTATGGGCTAAGGATATAGACGCAGCCCTGCAATGGTCCCGCAGGGTTGAGCTCAGCGCCCCTGTGTCAGGCGTTGTAACAGAGGTGGCTGTGAATACAGGCGAGCATGTGCGCAAGGGACAGACCCTGCTAAGGCTGGATGAAAGGTATTTTAAGGCAGCAGCAGAGAAGGCAAGGGCTGAGGTTAAAAGGCTTGAGGTGAAGCTCCATGAATCAGAGCAGGAATTTAAAAGGGCAAAGGAGATGCATGAACGGGAGCTATTGGCTGACCACGAGCTGGAGCTGGCAAAGAGCGGATTTTTGATGAGCGAGTCAGAATACAAGGCTGCTCAGGCGACGCTTACAAAGGCAGAGCTTGATTTGGAATACAGCGTGGTCAGGGCTCCGTTTGATGCAGTAATATTGAACCGCACTGTGGAGGTTGGCCAGACCATTATATCTGCCATGCAGCCTGTGCCTATGTTTATCATTGCAGAGTCAGGGTATATGATAGCAAGGGTCAAAATCCCTGACAAGGAATTATCAGCCCTGTCAATGGGGCAGAAGGTTTCTGTAAAGGTCTCAGGCAAAAAATACGAAGGTTCAATCAGCCGCATAGGGATGGAGTCGGTAGAAACTAAGGAAGGGGGTTATCTGTGTGAAGTGGATATCAGATTTGCCATTGGCCCTTCTGCTATAATGCGTCCCGGCCATAAGGCTGTTGTAACCTTGCCATGAATGGGTATTCTTTAAATCCTTAAACCCAAATTCATGTCTTCTTACGGGCAGGTAAAAGCGCTTGACAAATAAAAGGATGTTTAATAATATAAACTATGATGGGTATAAGCCCTGAGGGGGATAAGTTATTAACCCAGAGAAGGGAGATTGATGATGAATATTATCAAAGAAAGTCTCTCAAGAAGGACATTTCTTAAAGCCGCTGCTTTATTAGGACTTATCAGTGCAATTATACCTGATATGCTCCTTATGCCGAAAAAGCTGTTTGCAGCCGCAGAATCAGGAAGAAAGGCGGCTGATCCAAAAAACCTTACTCCTGAAGAGGCAATGCATATCCCAAAAGTTGATATTCCATTAATAGCTGAAGACGGCAGTTTAGTCCCAATTATAGTCTCTGTAAATCACCCCATGGAGACGGACCATTATATAAAGAGCATATACATTTTAGATGATTTAAGCGCAATACCGAGCAAGGGCCTGTACAGATTTACGCCTGCAAACGGCGAGGCATATATTTCTACAAGAATAAAACTCGCCGAGAGCACAAAAGTCCGTGCAATAGCAGAGTGCAATAAACATGGGAAATGGGAAGGCAGCGCAGACATTAAGGTTACTGTTGGAGGATGTTAATCTTTGAATTTGAGAGGAGGAAATCTAAATGGCAATAGTAGAAACGCAAAAACCAAAGATGAGGATCCCCTCGGACATCAAGAAGGGGAGCATCGTTGAGATAAAGGTAAAGATTGAACACCCAATGGAGTCAGGCCTTCGCAAGGACAGAGATACAAAAAAGCCGATTCCAAAGCATACACTTGAGAAGATGGTTGTGTATTACGGCGGTGAGCAGATTAGCGAGTTTGAGCTTTCACCAGGCTTGAGTGAAAATCCATTAATCGGCTTTAAGGTAAAGGCAGCAAAATCCGCCCCACTCAAGGTGTCAATGACCTGCTCAGAGGGCAATAAGTTTGAAGAGACAGTTGAGATAAAGGTTAGTTAAATAATCCTGCATTAATAGATTTATTGTAAATATTTCTTTTTTGTTTTTTTAGGGGCGTAAGATATTACGCCCCTTTGTATTTAACGGTATTATCTTTTTGCTAAACCCCTGCCTTCAAAATCCTTTGATAGCTGCATACCTTTACGCACAAATGCGTAATCATCATCTGTTGCTAAAAGGAAACCAGTTGCTTCTTTGAGATCCTTAAGAACAGATGGGTCTTTAAGATTTAATAAGGCTTCTTTAAGAGCCTCAAATACCTTTTGCTCCATCCCGCTTTTGGCAATCCATGGCTTGGTTACATTATCAAAAGTGTGAACTACGCGCAGTTGTCCGTCTTTATTAAGCTTCTTAAAGGTGCTCTCCTTTAAAGCTCCTGCGTCATAAACCCCTGTTTCCACCGCCTTGAAAACCATATCATGCCTGTCAAGGTAGTCAAACGACTTCAGGTCATTTGCCCTGACCCCTGCCTTGGCTAATTCAGCCTGCGAAAGATAACGGCCAATGGTTGAGGTATTATCGCCAAAGGCAAACCTGCGGCCATTGAGGTCAGCAAGGCTTTTGACCGGGCTTTGAGCAGGAACAACAATAACACCATTGAACCTTTTTTTCCCATCTTTATGCTCCATGGCAATAAGGTTGATTTTCGGGTTTTTATCCTTTGCAATAATATAGGAGGCAGGACCGAACCTGGCAAAATCTACTTCACCCTTTACAATGGCGTTGTTTCCTTCTTCATAGGTGTTGTAAATCTTCAATTTGATATCCACTGAACGGCCAAGTTTCTTTTTCATCTGGTGCTGGATGTATTCAAGAATCGGCGTAAACTGCTGCTGAACTACAGCAGCCTTGTCTGACTCGTATGTGCCAAAGGTCAACGAAATGGTGGATGAGTCACTCCTTACGGATTCGGTGGAAAAAAGGACCAGCATTACTGCTAAAACGATACTTCCCAGACTGCAAAAACCTTTCATACCATTTTCTACTGCAAATATTTTCATAGCAACCCCCTGTTTTTTTATATACATTTGTTTAAGAAGCCCTTCTCTTTTTATATTTAATAAATTTATCAGGTTTATTTCATCTGTCAAGTTTGATTATGGCATGTGGAATCTCTTTTATGTCTAACTTATTGAAATAATTACTAAAAATATAAAAGATTATTTTTTTTATTTTGATATATAGATTGACAGGTATTTGTGGCAAGAGCTATACTTAATAACTTAGATGGAAAAACAAGCGAGATATCCATAATATTTCTTTCAGGAGGGCGATATGGATGTTGGAGTCAGGATTGGGGATGTGGTTGATGGTTATAAGATTATTGGATTAATACATAAGGGCGGTATGGGTGTTATTTTTAAGGCAAGGGATATAAAAAAGAAGATGTTCGCTGCCTTGAAGTTTCCATATACTGATTTTGGCGCAGATGCTCGGGTATTTGATGCCTATAAAAAGGAGGAGGAATTCGGTAAGAAGGTCTCACACAAAAATATTATTAGAATATATAATATCCCTTCAAAGAGCAGGATTTATATAGCAATGGAATATATAGATGGAAGGGATTTGAGGGATATTCTAAGGAAAGAAGGGATTATTAATGAAAAGAAGGCAATAAATATAGCTGTTCAAATATGCGATGCCCTCCATTATCTCCATAAAAAGGGGATTGTTCACCTTGATTTGAAACCAGAAAATATAATTATTTCTAAGAAAGGGGTAGTTAAGATTATTGATTTTGGATTAGCTGAATATATTAATAAAAAGGATAAGCTCTTAAAGAGCCTTCCCTCTGGAACCCCAGCGTATATCTCTCCAGAACAGGCAATCGGCTATGCAGGCGGAATAAGCAGTGATATATATTCCTTTGGCATTATTATATACGAAATGCTAACAGGAAGGCTTCCATTTAAGGGAGGCCTGCACTCTTTTCTTGCCATGAAGAGACATATATACTGCGACCCTATGCCCCTGCGGATATATAACCCAAAGCTGCCTCTTAGCCTTCAGAGTGTTATATTAAAGGCTATTGAAAGAGAGCCATCTGAAAGATATAAGAGAGTTTTAGAGATGAAAAGGGCATTATTAAGGTATAAAAAGGTCAAGCCAAAAAAGGGTGCGTTGAATGAAGCCCTCCCGTCTTTTATCAGTTCACTATTTAAGGGTATTCGTTTCAGGTTAAGTTATTACCCACAATAAAAAAAATTGATAAAATTATATAAGATAATATATATTTATATAAACATTACAAATACTTATATTAATCCTTTTTGCTTGACAAGGGAGTTAAAGAGGTATATAAAATAGCAATTCTAAGATAAGTAAGATAAGGAGGGTGGGGCATGAAACAGATGTTAATAGTAGCAGTCATTTTTCTTGCAATTGCTTTAGGCGCAAGCTACCTGCTTAAATTCATTTCATAAAAATTATTATTATCGCCATTCCAAAGTATACTCAAATAATAAAGAGCCAAAGGGGGTGATGCAGGGAGGGTATATTAAAATATTTTCTCGGGGAAAGGGGGGATGGTAATCAATCTAAGGTCTGTTTAGATGAGAATAACTGTTCCTGCCAGGTAGTGTCAGTTAGTTTCAAAGAAGTTATGTTTGTAAGGTAATGGAGAGATTATATTTGATGGATACTTAATCAGAGAGGGAGGTAATTATGGCAGAGAAAAAGGGTTTTGGAATAGCATCCTTGGTAACAGGCGTTATAATGATAGCATACGCTGTACTGCTTAAGGCAGGTGTTTTCCATGGTGCGATGGCTTTTTTAAAAACCACGAAAGCGGCAGATCAGCAGTTCTATCTGGCAATAATCTTCGGCGGACTTGCCCTTCTAATCGGCGTTATTGATTCAGTAAGGGAACCTCAAAAGACCAATCTTGACAAACTTGTCTTAGAACCAATGCCAGGGGTTATGTACTTAATAGGCCTTTCAATGTTTATCCGCTGGTATGCAGACCCGTTGTTCAATCTCTGGGGAGTGCAATTAAAACCCACACTTGGATTTGATATATATCATGTGCTTAACCTGAACTATGTCTTTTTGGGTATTATCCTTGGTATGATAATTACTAATACTATGGGTGTGCCTAAATGGGCATCAAGCGGTATAAAGACATCAAGATTTGTCTTAAAAATGGGTGTCATTACCTTAGGTGCAATGTACAGCATTGGCGAGCTGGCAAAGCTCGGGCAGATAAGCCTTGTAATGATAGCCTTTTTTGTTATGGGTACCGTCATATTAGTGCTAATCCTCGGCAAGATATTTAATACGCCAAAGTCAATGACAGGCGTCTTGGCAACAGGGGTAGGCGTATGCGGTGTTTCTGCAGCAGTTGCATCAGCGCCTGTTGTTCGTGCAAAGTCCTCAGAGCTTGCATATACTATTGGAACAATCCTGACCTTTGGTATTGTTTGCATGTTCATATTCCCAACCGTTGGCAAGGCAGTTGGTATGACGCCAACACAGTTCGGCGCATGGGCAGGAACAGGCATATTAAACTCTGCACAGGTCGCAGCAGCATCGCTTGCCTATGATGCCCCTGGCAGCATTGACACACTTAAGGTCGGCGAGATATTCAATATCACAAGGATACTCTTCCTTCCATTCATTGTTATCCTTCTTGCAGTATGGTACGGCGCTGGCGAGGGTGAAGAGGCAGGTTCAAAGAAGGAGTCTGTTGGCAAGGTCATAGTTGACAAATTTCCAATCTTCGTGCTCGGCTTCATATTAATGTTTGCAGCATCATCCATGCATGTATTTGGGCCAAAGAGCATAACTAATTTTGAGGCAAATGAGAAGAATCAGTTAAAGGAAGAGGATATTAAAAAGATTGAGGCAGTAATTGCAACAAATACAAAGCTTGAAGAAAAAGAAAAGGCAGCCTTACAGACGCTTGTTCAGAACAAACAGGTAACTGATAAGAAGCAGTTGAGTGTTTTAAAAGACTTAACAGGGAGGAAGGTAGCAAAGGACATTACAGACAGTAAGGCGCCAGTTAATATAGCAATCCATAAGGTAGAAAGAAAGAATAATGTCTTAGAGGTTTTGAGAGACTTTATGATATGGTTCTTTGCATACGGCTTGGTTGGCCTTGGCATGCAGATTACAATATCATCCTTAAGGCAGGCAGGCGGGATGCCGCTGGTCATAGGTATCATTGCTGGTATTGCAAAGGCAAGTCTTTCATTCTTTGCAGTGCTCTGGCTGATTAGCGACAAGATATAGAAGGTAATCAGGTTAACTAAGTTGATAGGTTGACTAAGTCAACACAATAAACCAATCAACCTGTTTAACATTTAAGAATGGAGGTTTATTATGGCAGAAAAGGCAGCAAGTAAGGCAGAAATAAAGGAGATGGAGGAAAGGGCGCTTTCAGTGTTTTCGGCTGAAAGGAATGAGGATATAACATCAATGATATTTGCCTTTGCCGTTGCTATAATTATTATGATTGTGGTAGCTCCGTAATAATAGCAAGGTAGCAGGACAGCAAGATAGCATAAGAGTTGTTCTGGTGTAAAGAATCGGAAAGCTACTGCCTGTATTATAAATTTTAATGCAGGCGGTAGCTTTTTTTATCTAAATTAAAAAGGTGTAAAATGTTCAAAAAAATATTACTTGCAACACATGGCTCAGATGGCGCACAGAAGGCAGAGGATGTTGCTTTAAGACTTGCAAAAGAGAATAAGGCCAAACTCTCAGTTTTGTATATCACACACGCAAGCTGGGCAACAATGCCAGGCATTGACTGGCTGAATCGTTCCAATACAAGGATGAGGTTTGCAAGGCACATGGAAGAAGAGCTTGGGAATGACGCCAAAATAATTATAGAGAATTTTCAGAAGAAGGCTAAAAAGGCAGGTGTAAAGGCAGATATAATAAAGGTGGTGTCTGAACCTTATGATGCCATAATTGAGCAGTCTAAGAAGATCAAGCCGGATATTATTGTAATCGGTGCGCCGCAAAAACGTTCAAAGGTTTATAAATACAGAATTCCGTATCAAAAATTTCTTCAGGAGATTTCCTGTCCTGTTCTTATTGCAAAATGAGCAATAACGATAAATTAAAAGCCATAACAGATGAGATTTATATTGATGCTGATACCGCCTATAATATTCTAAAGGATATAAGAAGGCTGTTTAGGCTTAATCCGTATTATGAGATAAAAAATTTTAAAGAGATTAGCGCAGATACTTATGAAATGCTTCTTAGAAATGAGGCAAATAAATTTGAAGAGAAGCAGGTTATAAGGGTAACAAGATACAATGCTGATAAGAAGATTTCTATTGAATATGACAGTAACAGCGGTATGAAGACAATAACCACCTTTGATATACAGGCTGCTGGTAAAGGTATAAAGATAGCTGCAGAGGATAGCTTTGACCTGTCAAAGATTTCAGATAAAGAGAAGACTTCAGAGATTATAGACAGGACTATTCCCTATTGGCTAAGCCAGATAAGGTCATATCTCAAGCTGTTAGAAAAAAAGACTCTCTTGAATGAAATAAAATTGTTTTATAAAGAAAAAATCTGGCTTGAGATGAGCCCGTTCGGACGAAGGGTGGCAAAGCTCATATTGATTCTAACAGTCATTGAAACCCTGTTTATTTTAGCAATCTTAGCAGGTTACAGGTTTATTTTCAGATAGTAAAAATAGATTTTTTTAGGGTTTCTCCTTGACAAAAAAGGCCTTCCTTGTTATCTTTAACAATAAAATCAGGTAATTAACTATAACAA
Source organism: Nitrospirota bacterium (assembly GCA_023248415.1). GTDB lineage: Bacteria > Nitrospirota > CAKKRA01 > 9FT-COMBO-42-15 > 9FT-COMBO-42-15 > 9FT-COMBO-42-15. The sequence goes on along the minus strand of JAHFEP010000104.1, from coordinate 885 downwards.
ATATTGATTAAAACCTCGCAACCACAGGTAAATACCTGATAAATTAAATAAAAAACGTTAAAAGGCGCTAAAGAATGAAAATCCAATGCACAAGGTGTAATGTCTCGTATAATCTAAATGATAGTAAGATAAGACATGACTTTGTAAAGGTAAAATGCACTAACTGCGGCAATCTCTTTGTAGTGCAGAGGCAAAGACAGGGTATTGAAAAGATTCAACGTAGGGTTTCATCAGAGGGTATAAGAGAGCGGATACAGGCAAGAAAGAGTGAAGATGTTTCTGTTTCAGGAAGAGGCGCTGCTGTTATAGGCATGTTTGATTATGTGCCCGGATTAATTGTTATGTTCCTTCTTACATGGGGGGCAATTCTATTGGGTGGTTTTCTGAAATCAGTTGATCCGGATCTGATGAGCCGGTATCACTTGAATTATGTCCTTATTCTTCTTGTTGTTGGGATATTATGGAGAAATACTGTTGGTATTCCAGACAGCCTTATGCTCGGCATAGGTCTTGGCAGACCGCTATTAAAGATAGGGATAATAATTATGGGTCTAAGGTTTGGTCTTGGAGCCGTTGTTGATATAGGAATAATCGGATTATTGATTATTGCCATCTTTGTCTTTGGCTCAGTCGGCTTAATTTTATTTCTCGGAAAAAAGCTTGATATGGCAGATTCATTCTCCGGCGTATTAGCCTCTGCCGTTGGTATATGCGGTGTATCTGCTGCTATTGCTGCTGCCCCTGTTGTTAAGGCAAGGGATACAGAGATTGCATATTCAATTGTTACAATAATTTTGTGGGGTCTGATATTTCTTTTTGTCTTTCCATTTATCGGCTCAGCCTTTGGTCTTACTCAATACCAGTTTGGCGCATGGGCAGGGACTG
>JAHFEP010000260.1 GCA_023248415.1 Nitrospirota bacterium | reverse complement strand
AGCATAAACAACAGTCCCTATTTTATACTACACGTGAATGTAGTTAAAAAGGCTGAATTAAGTATATGAACATTAAACAAAAAAACCTCATTATCACCATTTTGCTGATTGCAGGAATACTTTTGCCTGCCATTTCTTTTGCCGATGCTGATAAGATTTTTAAAGAAAACAACAAGGCTGTTGTGGTTGTAGTGGCTTATAATCAGAAAGGTGAGCCAATAAGCCAAGGCAGCGGCTTTATCGTCAGGCAGGACGGCGCAGTTGTTACAAACTATCATGTTATAAGCAATGCATCAAACATTGCTGTAAAGGCAGGGGAGAAGGTTTTAGAGGTTGAGGGGTTTATTTATATGGTTAAGGCAGGGCTGTGAACAATGAAGATTTGACCCTGTGAACACTGAGCCCGATAGCCGTACATTGCAGATAGAAAATGAGATAAAAAATGGTAAGACAAAACAAGAACAATTACAAAAAGGAACTTCTCAGATATACCTTGATTTCAGGTTTACTCAGCCCGCTTCTATATATTTTATATATACGTATACATCTTACGATTCTTAAATGGATTGCAATTACTCTTGCCCTGCCCATTGCTTCATTGCTCTTTTTATCGATACTTACATTTCTTAGTAAATATCGATACAAATACAAACTAATCTATAAAGAAAATACATCTTATGATTTAGATAAAGTTGGTTGGTTAGAATCATCCTTTATTAAACCTGGGGAGAAGATTAATATTTCTGATAAAGAATATCTTACTGGTTATAGTGGCAGTAATTTTGATGATAGCATATATATATACTATGGTAGGGAATGGTACAAAATCAAAATTTCATATTTTCCTCTTCATGAGGAATACAACAAACTGATTAATTTATTGAGAACTGATAAGTTTATAAGATTAGAAGAAATAAAAAAATATGGAGTAGACTTTGTAATTGGATTTGGTGTTGCTGGTTGTATATTTCTTTCATTATTAGAATTGTGGGACTATTGGTGGATTGTGGTAATCTTAATTTTCATAGCAGAGTTTTTCAGGTCTTTAGAAGAGTCCGAACTGGAATCCAAGCCTGTAATTATACGGCTCTTAGCTGAAGATGCAAGAAAATTCATAGAGAAGAATGGAGATGATTATTTCATTTGGTCCAAGAAAATTAATGAGGAACATACAAATTCTTTCACCGCTTTCTATCTGAGAGAAGCGTGGGAAGAAGCCAAAAACAAGTCGTCAAAAGATAATACTTGTTGATATAGGGATAAAGTAGAGGCCAGACTATAAAATATATTTTCCAAAAACGGCAGATAAAAAAAATTGTCCTTTGCTGGCAATAAAAAGGGAGGAATTAAATGATGTTATTCGTTATATTGTTTATTCTTTCATGTTTTCTATTGTTATATGAAAATTACTGCGTAGTAATGGGAAGACATAACATTCCGAGTCTATGGCTGAGTCCATTATCAAGAACAGCATTTAGGTTTATTCGCCGTATCATGGCCTATGGCAGTATGATTGGGATTGGATACAGTATTGGTTTTGGATGGGCTATAGGAATATTTTTAACCTATATTGTTTATGGAAATCTTACATTACAACATTTTCATAACCGTGAAGTTTTTGCAAGGGCTTCATATTATATCAAAAAGGAAAAAGGAGAATTACAAAATGAGGGGACAAAAATTGATGATGAACAATTAAAAAAAGAGGCATTCGATTTTGCAAATGATGTCGTTAGGAGAACGCTTGATAGTTATGGCGTAAAAACGATTTTGGAAAAAGTTGATTACCGCCATTATTATTCATAGGAATTTTAAAGTGGCAAGCGACTGAAACAGTATAATTTGTTGTAAGGGGATAAAGGGGGAAGGTAGAACAAATAAGGCATAAAATGATAGATAAATGGTTGCATATAGCGGAACTGTCTGGCGATCCTTGGGTACTGCCAATTTGGTCATCTGTTAACGATGCTGTTCAAAAGGGGAAAATCGATTGTTTGCCGACCGAAACCTACGAGTTGGGAGTTTACATATCAACCAGACTAAATATTCTCCCGCGAATTGTAAAACGTATAAATGCCGAAGTCATAGACCTATTTGAAGTGGCGGAGAACCATGAAGAAAGCAATATTTTTACAAAAACAACTGAAGGGTATGCGTTACGCACTGATAACGATTTGAAATACAATCTTATATGTGATATAGACTCTCTTTTATTTGAGTTAAACTCAGTATGTGAACTAATGACAAAACTTTTTGAGTCTTTATATTCACATGCTGGCAAGGCACTAAAGAAGGAAGACGTAGGGCTAAAGATTAAATCTATAATAGAGAGTGCAAAGCAAAATTCAAGCTGGTTTAGAGCCCTTGATGAGCATAGAAATTTTTTTATTCACAACGGTGCACCATATGTAGCTATAGATATAAGCAATGGCCCCGGCAGCTATGAGTTACTAATAATGAGAGAAAATCTTAAGAGTTTTGAAGACAACGAAAAGTTTATAAGACTTTCTGACTTAAACAAAATTGTTCAGGGGTTCATAAATTCAAAACCTATAATACAGGATAATCTTATAAACTTATTCAAGACAATATAGCTATAACTATTTGCCTAAGCATTAGATGTAGGAGAAAGTCAATGGAAAAATCTAAACAGACTAAACTCAAGACCAGAAGGGATGCGCCGCTGGTGATTGGAGCTGTTCAGATAGTAATCGGCATCTTTTTCGTTCTCTATTTTGAAGAGTGGTGGAAATATTTAGTGGGTGGTTTTTTTGTGTGGATGGGATGGGCTTCTTTGAAAACAGGACTTTTTGCTTCTGACAAGGAAATAAGAGAACTCACAGAAGATGTGCCTGTTTCAGAGGAGACAGAAAGTAAGTTCATAGAACGTCTCGGTGTTAATAAAACAAACCCTAATGCGCCTTTGCAGTTGAATGTTGATGTTTCACAAAGTATTTTAAAAATACCGGAAGCAATCCCTGTGAAAGGGTATACTGCTTATAACATTGGCGATAAAATAGCAAACAGGTATGAGATATTCCGCATCTTTGGGGGCGAGAAAAAATCAGGCATGGGGATTGTGTATGAGTGCTATGACCATAAGTTTAAGGAAGTCTGTGCCTTAAAGACCTTTCAGGACAAATATCTTTTTTCAAAGGAGATGAAGGATAATTTTAAGAAAGAGGCATTGGCATGGATACACCTTGAAAGGCATCCTTATATTGTTCGTGCTAAATGGATTGATAACCTTGACTATCGGCTGTTTGTAATTTGTGAATTTATTGCCCCAGATGAACAGGGGATGAATACACTTACACATTATTTAAGAAGCTCTGTTTCGCTTAAACAAGCGCTGACATGGTTTATCCAGTTCTGTTATGGGATGGAACATGCATATTCAAAGGGAGTAACCCCGCACAGGGACATAAAGCCTGACAATATCATGGTTACGAGTGATAAGACTTTAAAGATTACTGACTTTGGCCTTGCACGGCTTTGGGATAAGACAGAAACAA
>JAHFEP010000103.1 GCA_023248415.1 Nitrospirota bacterium | reverse complement strand
CTCTCAAAATAGATTGATAAACTATATATGCCAATAAAGGCAGTTGCAAACTTTATAATAAAAAAAAGTTCTCTTTGAAATCTTGTAAGAATAAAAAAATCTATCAGAATTAATCTTAGTCCATTTAGCAGATGAAATGATGCAATTACTATTATGAAAAGTTCCAAGGCATGCGCCAATGGATTGTCCATCCTCTTTGCAAGATTATTGTATGCATCATTTCCAAATATAAGCGCTGTGCTGTGCAATATTATATGCAGAAAAAGATAGATGACAAGGATTATCCCGCTGAGCCTGTGCAGGCCAAAGGCAGTCTGGCCAGAATGTCTGTTTAATATAAAGTCTTTCAGATATTTCATCTGATAAATCTCCATAGGACAAGGATGCCGTATATTGACAATATTATTCCAAAGACCCAGAAAAAAAATAACAATCCTTTTGCAATTTTCTTAGAAGGATTAAAATCAATTGATATTGAATATATGCCGTTTAGGCCGTGATATATGCAGGCTGATAAAAGAAGAATATCAATAATCAGCCATTCTGCATGTGAAAGCCTTTCTGAAACAAAGGAGAAGCTTATCTTTTTATCTGAAAAGGGTATGGCAATAATATGGATTGGCAAAACAACTGCTATGATAATTGCAGAAATCCTCTGTCCGACCCATGACCACAAGTAGCTTCTTTTTATCTCCATAAGTTATATTAAACATAATTAATCTTAGGAAGATTGTCAAGGAGAAGAATAAAATTCTCTATATCAGAGAAATTCACTTTACAAAGAATAAATATGATGCTATCTTCTTAACTATGACACAGAAAGTACGGATAGTTAAAGAAGGACAGACAATAATCAAGAGACTTGAAAACTTTTTGTCAACATTTAATGATATAGTTCTTGTTTTTCTTTTTGGTTCTTTTGCCAGAGGCAAACTAACCCCTTTTAGCGACCTTGACATCGCAATTTTCTTCCGTAGCAGCACGGACTTTTACAAAGTTAATGACCTGAAAGATAATTTATCAAAAATACTCAATATGGCAGTTGACATTGTAATTTTGAATAATGCCCCTCCTGTTATAAAGATGCAGGTATTGAAAAAAGGGATTTTAATAATTAATAAAGACACACATGTATACAATGAATTTTTTGTTAACACGATAAAAGAATACGATGACCTTAAACTAACGAGAAAAGAAATAGAGGATAATATCCTTAAGGGAAGGGTCTATGCCTGACAGGGATGTTGCGCTTGCCAAGATAGCTACGATTCAGAGATGTCTAAAAAGAATTAAGGAATCTACAGATTTAAATCCAGCAAGCCTTGATGATATAAATAAAGAGGATATTTTCGTTTTAAATCTTCAAAGAGCTGTGCAGGCAGCCATAGACCTCGCAACGCATATTGTGGCTTCAGAGGGGCTTGGTCTGCCGGATACCATTAAGGATAATTTTAAACTTCTCAAAAACGTTGCTATAATAAACGACGACCTTACCCAAAGAATGGAGGCGATGACAGGCTTTAGAAATATTGCTGTGCATGATTATCAGGCAATTGATAAAGATATTTTAAAATCAATTCTTATCAAGCACCTTAAAGACTTAGAAGATTTTTATACAACAATACTGCTTCACTTTAAATTTACATCTTAGAATTAGGATAATATCTCAGCATTTGGCAGCATAGAGAGGATAAACGATATTATTGACCTTCCTACTAATATCTACTATAATCCGCATATAATTTATGGCAATAGGGATGAATGGCTGTTTACCCCTACAATGTGAGTGGAGGTTTTTATTTTATGTCAAAAATGGATTATAAGGCTGCTGGCGTAGACATTGATGCAGGGGACAGATTGGTTGAGATGATAAAGCCGCTTGTCCGCAGCACCTTCAGAAAAGAGGTGGCTGGAGATATCGGCGGATTTGGCGGGCTCTTTAGATTTGACCCAAAGAAATACAAAGACCCTATACTTGTTTCAGGCACAGACGGCGTTGGCACAAAATTAAAGGTTGCCTTTATGATGGACAAGCATGATACAGTCGGCATAGATCTGGTTGCCATGTCTGTTAATGATGTGGTTGTTCAGGGCGCTGAGCCGCTATTCTTTCTTGATTATTTTGCAACAGGCAAACTGCAGGTTGAAAAGGCAAGGGATGTTATAAAAGGCATTTCAGAAGGATGCATACAGGCAGGCTGTGCCTTGGTTGGCGGAGAGACAGCAGAGATGCCGTCCTTTTATTCAGAAGGTGAATATGATATTGCAGGTTTTGCAGTTGGTGTTGTAGACAGGGAAAAACTGATTGACGGCTCAAGGATAGTTAAAGGAGATAAAATTATTGGCCTTGCATCAACAGGTTTGCACAGCAATGGCTATTCTTTGGCAAGAAAGGTTTTTTTTGAGCATTTGGGATTAAAGATAGATTCTAAAATTAATGAATTCGGCTGTAGTGTTGGAGAGGAGCTTTTAAAGCCGACCCGCATATATGTAAAGACAATTCTTGAGCTTATGAAGGGATTTGATATAAAAGGCATTGCGCATATTACAGGCGGCGGGATTACAGAAAACCTTCCCCGTGTATTGTCAGAAGGATGTCAGGCAAATATTAAAAGGAATAGCTGGGATGTGCTCCCAGTATTTAAATTTCTGCAAAAGAATGGCAATATAGACGATGATGAGATGTATCATGATTTCAATATGGGAATCGGTATGATACTTGTTGTGCCAGATAAAGAAGTTGATAAAATAAAGGCAAAGGCAGAGGCGCTTGGCGAGAAGGTTTATTTAATCGGCGAGATAACAGAAGGGGAAAACAGGGTAGTATATGTCTAAGAAGATAAGATTAGGTGTTTTGATCTCTGGCAGGGGCTCTAATCTCCAGTCAATAATTGATGCATCTAAAAATGGGATGATAGATGCGGAGATTGCAATAGTAATCAGCGACAAGAAGGATGCATACGGCCTTGTCAGGGCAAAAGATAACAATATTACTACACTAATTATTAATCCAAAAGAATACAAGAGCAGAGAGGACTTTGATAAAAAGGTTGTAGAAGAATTAAATAAATGTAATGTGGATTTGCTACTGCTCGCAGGCTTTATGAGAATTGTTACATCTGCATTAATAGAACCATTCAGAAACAGGATAATGAACATACACCCAGCGCTCCTTCCATCCTTCCCCGGCTTAGATGCGCAAAAACAGGCGCTTGAGCATGGCGTAAGATTTTCTGGCTGCACAGTCCATTTTGTGGAAGAAGGGATGGATGAAGGGCCAATCATAATTCAGGCAGTTATTCCTGTGACGGATAATGATACTATAGATAGCCTTTCAGAACGGATATTAAAATATGAACACAAGATATATCTCATTGCAGTGCAGCTTTTTACAGAGGGAAGGCTGAAGGTTGAAGGAAGAAGGGTAAAGGTTAATAAAGATGGTATGAAGCACACTGTTTATAAGGATATAACAGGCGATACGGTTCTGATTAATGTATAAGCTGATAGAAAATAAAACTGGTGAAGAGGATAAGACCTTTCCATTGAAAGGCATTGTCCATGAGATTGGAAGGGCATCGTCCTGCGACATAAGCCTTCCTGATAATATGAAGGCATCAAGGATACACGCGCGCCTTGAAAAGGGCAGCGACGGCTGGTGGGTAGTTGATCTTAGCAGCACAAACGGCACATTTGTAAACAAGGAGAGGATAAAATCAAGGAAATTGAATGTTGGTGATGAGGTAACCGTCGGCGATTCAACCCTTTTATTTTTAAAAGAAGGAGAGGATGAATTTGGCAGCGATAATGCCTCTACAGAATTTGAACAGCCGAAATTAAATATTAAGATTCAAGAAGAGGTTGAAAATAAAAAATGGACACAGGGTCTTTTTATCTTCATATCTGCCATTTTGCTCTTATCAGTATCTCTCTGGTTCTTCTATTCTTTATATATAGGCAAAATGAACAGAATACACAGAACAGCAGATATAATAAACAGCGGGATGCAGAAGATAGAACTTATATACGGCGATATTGAGACCTCAAAAAGAATAATTTTAAATCTGGAATTGATAAGAGATAATATGCCTGTAATAATAGATTTCATGGCTAAGGTTCAGGATAACCCCCGTATCTTTAATGAAATTAAAAAAGAATCTCCTGATACAACACTGATTGCAGTTAAAATGGGATTGGATAATACAGTTGAATTTGAACAGCAGATTAATTCATATCTGAAGACCATGCAGCAGATATTAGATGCAACTGAATCCTTTAAAAAGGCGCAGGACAGAAAGACATACAATGCCCTGATTAAAGGTTACTCAAATGCAGTGAATGAACTAGATAAAAGCAGAGATATTTTTTTGAAATACAATGATGAACTATCAGGATTAAATGCCTTGCTTATTTCATTGGATAAGGTGTCCTCTAAAATTGTTCCGTCTCTAAGCAAGAATACAGGAATTATCCTTGATGCCTCAAATAAAGTAAAGAATGACCTGCAAAGATTGATTGATAACATCAAAAGTGAAAAGGCATTCCTAATTAATGTGACAGGATAACTGTTCCTATCGGTTTGACAAAATAGGTCTTTTTTGGTAAATTTAATAAAGTAAAAGAATGTATTTTTAGCTGTTTTGTATCTATTGAGGCCTATTATTAAAGACAGAAATAAAACAAAAGAACAGCAACTTCTTGAAGAGGTAAAAAACCTCAAAGAGCGTCTTGCCCAGTTAGAACATATAGAGTCGGAACACAGGCAGCTTGAAGACGCCATTCATCAACTGGCAGAAGGTGTTTCTGCTGCAACAGGGGATGCATTTTTCAGGCTGCTTGTACAGCATCTTACACGGGTTCTTGGTGTTGAGTATGCTTATGTAGGCAAGCTGATTGGCAAGGAAAATGATTGCATAAGGACAGTTGCAGTCTGCGCCTGCGGAGAGATAGCTGAAGATTTTGAGTATTGCCTGACAGATACGCCATGCCATAATGTTATTCAATACAACGTCTGCTGCTATCCGGGTAATATCCAGCAATTGTTTCCAAAAGACAAGATGCTGACTGACATGGGGATTGAAAGCTATATTGGGACGCCGCTTTTTAATTCCAATGGCAATGTTATGGGATTAATAGTGGTCCTACACACCAGACCACTTACAAATATAAATATTGTAAAATCAGTGTTTCAGATATGTGCTGCCCGCGCTGCTGCTGAGATGGAGCGCAAGCAGACAGAGGAGAAGCATGACCTTTTGAGCGCAGCAGTGGAGCAGTCAACAGAGTCTGTTGCCATCACTGACCTTGAAGGAACTATTGTTTATGTCAATCCTGCCTTTGAACGGAATACAGGTTATACACAGGCTGAGGCAATAGGTAAGAAACCAAATATCCTCAAGAGCGGAAAGCATAGCCCTGAATATTACAGCGAGCTTTGGTCTGCGCTTAAAAGCAGAGGGGACTGGTCAGGCATTCTTATTAATATGCGTAAGGACGGGACACTCTTTGAAGAAGAGACGAGCATTTCAACAGTATCTGATTCAGCAGGGAGGCCTGCATATTATGTTGCAGTAAAGAGGGATGTAACAAATGAGAGGCGGCTTGAGGAGCAGTTGAGGCAGGCGCAGAAGATGGAGGCAATAGGCCAGCTTACAGGCGGCATTGCCCATGATTTTAATAATTTCCTTACAGCAATATTAGGCTTTAGCAGCCTCTTGCAGATGAAGGTTGATGAGGATAAGGATGCCCAGTCAGGCTCTTATCTTCAGAATATAATTTCAGCAGCAGAAAAGGCTGCTAATATGACTAACAGCCTTTTGTCGTTTAGCAGAAAGAGGATAATCAATATAAGGCCTGCAATTCTGAATGATATTATAATGGGCATAGAAAAGCTCCTGCAAAGGGTTATTACTGAAAACATTGAGTTTAAGACAGCGCTTACAGATAAGGGGACAATAATAATGGCTGACACAGGCCAGATAGAGCAGGTTCTGTTGAATCTTGTAGCCAATGCAAGGGATGCGATGCCAAAGGGAGGGACTGTATTCATAAAAACAGAGATTGCGGAGCTTGACGAGGTATTTGTAAGGACATACGGTTATGGAAAGCCAGGTCACTATGCCCTCTTATCTGTTTCAGACACAGGCAGTGGCATGGATGAGAAGACTAAGGAGAGGATATTTGAGCCGTTCTTTACAACAAAGGGGGTTGGAAAGGGCACAGGTCTTGGGCTTTCAATTGTATATGGAATTATCAAACAACATAATGGTTGTATAGAGGTCAACAGCGAATTAGGAAAAGGCACAACATTCAACATATATCTTCCTATAATTGAGTCAACCATTGAATATGCTGAATCAAAAAAGAAGACTATTCATAAAGGCGGCACAGAAACAATACTCCTTGCAGAGGACGAGTTAGAGGTCAGAAGGCTTGTAAAGACAGTTCTTGAAGAATTTGGCTATAAGGTTATAGAGGCTGTTGACGGCGATGATGCAGTAAAAGTGTTTACGGAAAATAAGGACAGGATAGATATTGTTGTCCTTGATGTAATAATGCCAAAGAAGAATGGCAGAGAGGCTTATAATAAGATAAAAGCTCTCAAGCCAGATATTAAAGCTATATTTATTAGCGGTTATACTGAAGATATTATCAAGAGAGAAGACATCTTTGAAATGGGATTAAACTTTATTCCTAAGCCTGTTTCACCGTCAGATCTTTTAAAAAAAATAAGGGAAGTACTGGATAAATAAAATCACCTTAGCGTAATCTATGGGGCTGAGAAATGGCAATGATAAGAGCTTTAGGTTTAAAGGCAAAATTAATTAGCAGTTTTTCTGTCCTTATAGTCCTGCTGAGTCTCGCTATGTTTATTGGATATAAAAGCCTCAGCAAGGTCAATGAGTTTGCCAGAGAGATGTTTGAGGAGAGTTACAAGGCCTCTGTTGGCGCTGCACAGCTTCATGCCAGGCTTAATGGCGTAAGGGCAGCCCTTGTTACTATGATGGCAGAGACAGACAGGAAAAAACAGGCTCTCCAGCATAAGGTCATAAAGGATTTAACCAAAGAGATAGATGGAGCATTTGATGCCATGCTCCATTCGCCAAGGCCATCTCGTGAGGCTTCACTCCTTAATGAGGCAAAAGATAGCTGGCTCGCCTTTAAGAATACCAGAGATAAGGAACTAATCCCTGCAATATATGAAGGCAAAATAGAAAAGGCAAGGCTGCTTGCCCTTGGGATTCAGGGAGAGAGATATAATAGGTTTGTATCCTTAACAGAAAAACTTATAAATATGGAGATAAAAGAGATGCAGGAAAACATGAATGCCTCTCAAAGAGAGCATAGAACCCTTGTCATCTCTTTCCTTTTTATAGGCATTCTCTCTGTTCTTGTAAGCATACTTATGGCCATCTTCCTTGTCATTGATATTGCCGCCCCTGTAAGGGCTATTGCTGATAGCGCTAAACGAATTGCAAATGGCAACCTTGAGACAAGGGTGGAGGTAAAAAGAAATGATGAGATTGGCCTCCTTGCTAATGCCTTTAACAGTATGGCCGCAAGCCTTAAAGGGAGCTTTGATGAGCAGAGGCGGCTTTTTGAAGAGGAGCAAAAAAAGGTTCAGCAATTGGCAATCCTGCAGGAGGCAGTTGCTGCTATAGCATCTCGTCTGGATATAGAGCCGCTTCTTGAAGAACTATCTTTGCTCTCTGCATTGCTGGTAAAGGCTGAGCTCTCTGCATTGGTAGTCCTTCATCCACAGACAGGGACTATCCAATATTTCAAGGCAAATATTCCACAAGAAGAATTCCCCATAAAGACAATGCCCGCCGGCCGCGGGCTTCTTGGCGCAGTCCTACGCGGCAGTGTGCCAGTCCGCCTGACTGATGCATCAGCAGACCCCCGTTTTGAAGGCCTTCCTTCAGGACATCCATTTATTGGAAGCCTGCTCGGCATCCCTATGATGCTTAAAGAGAAGGTAATCGGCGGCATCTTCGCAGCCAATAAAAAGGATGGCGCTGCCTTTACACAGGAGGATGAAGATCTGCTCCTTATGCTCTCACTTCAAGCTGCCACGGCAATTGAGAACGCAAATCTCTATACAAAAACAGTTGAGCTTGCAACTACAGACGGCCTTACAGGACTTTTAAATAGAAGGGCATTTATGGACAGACTCACCGAAGAGACAGGCCGCTCCAGCCGCTATGAGCGCTATTTTTCCCTTCTCATAATAGATATTGACCACTTTAAAAGGGTTAACGATACCCATGGCCATCCTGCTGGCGACGCTGTTCTCAAGTCCCTGGCGCAAATCCTCAAGAGCCAGGTTCGCTCTGTGGATATAGTTGCAAGATATGGAGGAGAGGAGTTTGTTATTATCCTTCCTGAAACTGATTCTGCAGGCGCCAGATTGGTAGGCGATAGGATAAGAAACGTTATTTCAAAGATGCCGTTCTTACTCCCAGATGGCAGCAAGATAGGGCTTACTGTAAGCATTGGGATATCCTGTTATCCGAGCTGCGCCTCCTCCATTGACCTATTGATTGAAAAGGCAGATAATGCGCTTTATTCAGCAAAGAAGGATGGAAGAAATAAGGTTTATCTCTACCGTGAAACACTCAGGGCGCAGTTGGAAAATGACCCTGCTCAAATCGCTGTGCTTTTAAACCAGAATATCGGGAATATTGACGCCATTATAACTGCTATAGATATAAAGGCTTCCTTTTTTCGCGACCATACAGAAAAGGTAGAGCGCTATGCCTCGCTTCTGGCGCAGGCCATGAATCTTGACAGCACAGAAAAAGAAAGGCTGAGGCTTTCCTGTCTCTTGCACGATGTAGGCATTGTGACAATCAAAAGCGCTATTCTGGAGAAACCCGATGCCTTTCCAGAGGAGGGATGGGAAATAATAAAGGAACATCCTGCTGCAGGTGCAAAGATTATTGAGGGTACTCAGAACCTGAAGCACCTTGCCCATGTCATTCGCTCCCATCATGAATGGTATGACGGCACAGGTTATCCCGACAGGCTCAAGGGAGATGAGATACCCTATCTGTCACGGATTATTGCTGTTGCCGATAACTATGCTGCCATGACATCAGAGATGCCGTGGTACAAGACTGTTTCAAAGGAGAAGGCAAAAGAGGCGATTAAGGCAGGGGCAGGGAGCCAGTTTGACCCTGAGATTGCAGATGCCTTCTGCAGGATTATTTAACATAAATTGCATTCTGTGATTTTTAACAATTCCATTGTTAATTATTTAAAATAGTAGTAGAATTATATTTATTAAAAATCACTTTGGGGCTGTAGCTCAGTTGGGAGAGCGCCTCGTTCGCAACGAGGAGGTCAGCGGTTCGATCCCGCTCAGCTCCACCAAAGAAATCCTTTTAAAATCCGCGGACAAAAATCCTATTGACAACTAATTTAAAGGTGGTATATTATACCATTAGTTAAAAGTAAGCTGATAAAGCATGATAAGGTTAAAAAAGATGATGGTAGTATTGTAGAGGTTAAGATGTGGCAGGTGCCACCTTCACCTGATAAACCACATGGCTATAAATATTCACTGGTTTACATTGTTAATGGCAAAAGGGTTATAGGTTATGACAATTCAGAGGGGAAAGGAGACCACAGGCATTATTTAGATAGGACA
>JAHFEP010000102.1 GCA_023248415.1 Nitrospirota bacterium | reverse complement strand
ATGGAGATATCCTGCCATGTTGTGATGCTGTCGTTTGGAGTGGGGCAGAGCCTTATGATAGATTCAAAATAACTGAAACCCGCCTATCGGAGATATGGAATGGGGAAAAATATATGGCGACTAGGCGAACTTTTGCTAAAGAAGGCCGTCAGGCATTTCCTTTATGCTCTATATGTATGCGGCGTGGCATTGCATTTAAGTGGTAATTGTATTCGATTAGAAAATATACTATATACTATGGATATATTGAATGAAATAAGTGGTAACGCTAACAATTCTTCTAAAAAGTTAAAAATGCTATCTGTAGTTTTTTCGTTTCGCAATGAAGAAGATGTGCTCTCTGAGTTGATTAAACGTACCATGGCAGTTCTTAAACAGGAACAAGCTAATGGAATTCTTTTTTGCTGGGAGCTAATTTTTGTTAACGATGCTTCAACGGATAAATCTTTAGATATTCTTCTTGAACAGGCAAAAAGGCACGATGATATACGAATTATCAACATGTCCCGCTGTTTTGGTGTTTCGCCCTGCGTATTAGCGGGCATGGAATATTCTTGCGGAGACGCCGTAATCTATATGGATGCCGATCTTCAAGATCCGCCAGATATAATCCCGGAAATGATTAAAGCTTGGCAAAACGGCGAGAATATCGACGTAGTGCATACTATACGCAATAACCGCTTAGGTGAATCGCGCCCTAAGTTGCTTATAACTAAAATCGGTTATTTTATTCTGCGTTCAATATCAAATATCAATTTACCGGTTGAGGCAGGCGACTTTAAGCTGCTCTCTAGGCGCGCTGTAAAGCACCTGATTAAATTAAAGGAGAAAAAGCCTTTTGTAAGAGGGCTGGTCTGTTGGATCGGGTTTAACCAGGCCACTGTGCGCTTTGATCGCGCCCCGCGATTTTCCGGGAAGACAAAGTTTCCCGTTGTAAGTTGGAAGGTGATAAGTAACTTTTTCGATTCAGCGTTGATATCCTTTTCCGACTTACCATTGAAAATATCTTCATTGATAGGGCTATTAGGATGCAGCGTCAGTATTATTATTGGCATCCATGTTTTTTTGGAAAAATTATCAGGAAAAGCCATTCCAGGATGGACAGCTATTATGTGCGCCATTATATTTTTTGGAAGTGTCCAATTAATAACCATTGGAATCCTCGGTGTCTATATAAGTTCTATCTTCAATGAAGTTAAAAACCGGCCAAATTATATTATTGAAAGCACATTTGGTTTTAATCAGAAAAATAAAGACAAAGAGAAAAAAGTATCAATTGAAAACTAATATATGAAATTTACATTACTTATACCAACGCTTAACGAGATTGATGGCATGAAGATAATTATGCCAAGGATAAAAATGGATTGGTGTGACCAGATACTGATTCTCGATGGAGGTTCCACGGATGGAACCATAGAATATTCCCAAGAGCATGGATATGAAGTCTATGTCCAAAAGCAAAAGGGGTTTAGGCATGCTTATGTCGAAGCCCTGCCGTTAATAAAAGGAGATGTTATTATCACATTTAGCCCAGATGGCAATAGCATACCCGAATTAATCCCTAATTTAATTAATAAGATAAAAGAGGGATACGATATGGTAATAACCTCGAGATATTTTGACGGTGCAAATAGCGAAGACGACGATATTATTACTGCATTTGGCAACTGGCTCTTCACTAAAACAATCAATGTTCTTCATGGCGGGAATTATACAGATGCGCTAGTAATCTTCAGAGCCTATAAGACACAAATAATTTATGATTTAGACTTAGATAAAGATAAATCTTATACTACCGCAGAGAGGTTATTTAATACTCATATTTCATGGGAACCTTTGTTGTCGGTGCGGGCAGCGAAAAGAAAATTAAAAATTGCTGAAATTCCGGGGGATGAACCTCCTCGTATAGGCGGCAAAAGAAAACTAAAAGTTCTTAAATGGGGCGCTGCATATTATTTCCAATTTATCAGAGAATTATTTTTCTGGAAGTAAGGGGAGGATATTATGCGACTAATGCTAATATTTTCATCATGGACATATGTTTTTGGTGATATGAAAAAGGTGGCAAAAGGGGTTTCAACATTCCCACCTTTGAATCTTTTATACTTGGCCGCAATCGCTGAAAAACATGGACATACTGTTCAGGTCATTGATGGTGAAGCAGAGCAGCTCACATCAAAAGATATAATTGATCGTGTATTGAAATTTAACCCAGACCTTATAGGTTTTACCTGTACGACCCCTATGTTTCATATCGTATGTCAACTTGCACAGGAGATAAAGAAGGTTTCTGACGCTAAAGTTGTTGTTGGAGGACCACATATAACATACTTCCGTGAGAAGGTTTTCCATGATTACTTAGACTACCTTGTTGTAGGCGATTGTGAAGGGACATTTGGCAAGTTTCTGGATGCACTTGATAGCAAGGAAGATATATCGAAGATACCAGGAATCATATTCCGGAAAAATGGCAGTATTGTTTATTCTGGAAATAATAGTATTAAGATACCTTTGGATGACGTACCATTTCCAGCACGACACCTGCTAAAATTAGACCTTTACAATCTTGGCACAATGAAGGGCAGAAAGAGATATACTTCTATTATGACATCCACAGGCTGTCCTTTTAAATGTGCTTTCTGTTCTACAAAGGTCTATGGAAATAAGGTTAATACTAGATCTGTCGAAAATGTGATAGACGAATTAAAGCACGCAATTAACAATTATGGCATCACTCATTTTTATTTTATAGATAGCACATTAACTCTCAATAGAAAATATATCCTAAAACTTTGTGATGTTATAGAGAAGACAAACCTGAAGTTTACATGGGAAGGTAGCACAAGGGCTAATTTGATTAATGAAAAACTTATAGCCAGAATGAGGGAATGTGGTTTAATACGATTGTCGTTTGGATTGGAGACAGCAGACCCGGATGTTAGCAAGATAATTATGAAAGGTGTTCCTATTGAAAGCTATGTCCAAGCGAATAAGCTTACCAATAAATACGGAATTGAAACAATCAACTCAGTCATGCTTGGTCTGCCGGGTGATACTTACGAGAGCATAAACAAAACCATTGCGTTTGTCCGTAGCGCGCGGGACATAAAACATGCAACATTTAGTATAGCTATACCGTATCCTGGCTCGGCCATGTATGAGTGGGCAGTAAAAGGCGAATACGGATTGAAACTTTTAACCAATGATTTTTCTCAATTCCAGAGATATAACAGCGCTGTGATGTCTGTAAATGAAATACAGCCGGCAGAGTTGATACGGTTACAAAAAATTGGGCTTTTGAAAATATATCTGATTCCGTTTCGGATAATACCGGTGATAAAACGGTTTGGTATGATAGCGTTAGTAAAACCCTTCTTTTCAGCACTTTTTGAATTTTTACGCATAGAAAATAAGGTAGTCACATGAAAGAGTGCAATGTTCGCCGGTTTATTAGAAAGAAAAAGATGATTTCGGATAATAAGTAACGGTTATGCAAATTCTATTTGAACATAAAAGCCAAACTTCGCCAAAACTAAGTATTGTTCTTCTTGACTGGTCCTGCCGCGATAGTTTTCATTCCCTGTATTATCTGAACAATCAAAAAGTACCAAGGGAACAATACGAGATAACCTGGATTGAGTATTACCGCAAACATTCTTCAGAGATTGAGGTAAAGCTAAAAGAATGTGAACGATTAGGTAAGCCCCCAATTATTGACAAATGGATAGTAATGGAGATGCCTGATAATGTTTATTATCATAAGCATCTTATGTATAACATTGGTATTGTAGCAAGCAAAGGTGAGATTGTTACTTTTTGTGATTCTGATGCCATATTTAGTCCTACCTTTGTTGAACGTATTATAATGTCCTTTGAAGAGGATAGTAATATAGTATTACACATGGATGAGGTGCGAAATACTGGCAGGAGATTTTATCCATTTAATTATCCTCCGATAAAAGAGATTATAGGTAAAGGGTGTATAAACTGGAAGGATGGAAAGACTACTGGATTACTTGATAGGGAAGATACCCTTCATACACGGAATTATGGCGCATGTATGAGTGCACTTCGTGAGGCTCTTATAAATATAGGTGGTGCTGATGAGCATTTAGATTATCTTGGACATATCTGTGGTCCGTATGAGATGACATTTAGACTTGCTAACGCAGGCAAGAAGGAAGTTTGGCATGAAGAAGAGTTTTTATATCATGTTTGGCATCATGGGACGGATGGCAGGAAGAATTATTTAGGGCCTCATGATGGTTGCAATATGTCAACAACTGCGCTGGATGCAAAGAGGATGGGACGGGTGATGCCTCTTGTTGAAAATCCTGCTATAAGGATAATAAGGCTTAAGCAAGACGATATTATTTATGAGCCTTTACTTTTGCAAGCCATTCCTGATGAGGATATAAAGAACTGGACAGTTGAAAAGCTGGGACAACATAATAAGTCTTTCTGGAAGCTGGGTGATTTTATAAATCAGCCGGCGCTTAAAATTAGGCTTGCAATGACATTTACCAAAATGCTCACAAAACAATTTTATATGAAGGCTACTAAATTTTCAAGACAGCCAAAGTCTGTGAAGGACATATTGAGAAAGGTCTACAGAACTTATGACTTTCTAAAAAATATGAGTCATTATAATGCTTATATCATGGAACGGTGCAGTAGTTGTCTTAAAAAACTTGAGTTAGATAATATTAAAGAATTTGCTATCTACGGAACAAGTGATGTGGCTGAGGTTTTGTATAAACTTACCTTTAATACATCGCTGAAAATAGATGCAGTTTATGATAGTTGGGATGGCAAACGGTTTTTCAATTTTAATATTATGCCTGTGGACAAAATAAAAGATTACAAAGGGAAGATTGTTATTGCCGCCTTGCTTAATGTTGAGAATAATGTTGAATTACTAAAAAAAATGGGTATAGAGACCAAAAGGATTGTGCTTTTATAGAAATGAAGCATATAGCTTCAGATATCCTTATAATTGGGGCCGGGATAATAGGCCTTTCTATAGCAAGAGAATTGCAGGGAAGACATCCAGACTTAAATATCACAATCATAGAAAAAGAGCCTGACATAGCAGCACATGCAAGCGGCAGGAATAGCGGGGTCATACATGCAGGTTTTTATTATACACCTGATAGTTTAAAGGCAAGGTTTACAGTTGAAGGCAATAAACTTTTGACAGATTATTGTTTACAGCATAATCTTAAGATAAACAGGTGCGGCAAGGTTGTGGTGGCAAAAAATGAAAAGGAAGTTGAAATGTTATATGAACTAAAGAAGAGGGGTGACAAAAACGGTGTTGATTTAGAACTCATTGATGAAAATGACTTGAAATCTATTGAACCAAATGCAAACACCTGCCAGAAGGCATTATATTCACCTGCAACCTCCACAATAAATCCAAGAGAAGTTGCAGGACATATAGCAAATAGTTTAAATGGCCGGGTTGATATTTTATTAAATGAAAGATTCATAAAAAGAGAAGGTTCGTTTGCCATAAAAACGAATAAACATAAGATTGAATTTAAATATTTAATCAATGCAGCCGGTCTATATGCAGATAAGGTGGCTCATCAATTTGACGTGGGATATAAATACACATTGCTCCCCTTTAAGGGAATGTATATTCAATACAGGGATAATGATTTGATACAGAAGCATATATATCCTGTGCCTAATCTAAATAATCCGTTTCTTGGCGTCCATTTTACAAAAACAGTAGATGGCAGGGTAAAGGCAGGACCAACCGCGATTCCTGCTCTTTGGAGAGAAAACTACGATGGTGTTTCTAATTTTAATGTAAATGAATTGATAGAAATTTTATTTTATGAAGCAAGACTTTTTTTATCCAATGCATTTGATTTTAGAAATCTTGCTTTTGAAGAAATAAAAAAATATTATGGACAGCATTTGATAAAAGAGGCATCCCGTCTGGTTAAAAACATAGATTTGAATAAATTTGGAAGTTACATGGAGACTGGAATCAGGGCACAGTTATTAGATAAGGAAAAAATGAGGTTGGTTATGGATTTTGTTGTTGAGCACGGTGAAAATTCAACGCATATTTTGAATGCAGTATCCCCGGCATTTACCTGTGCTTTTTCATTTAGTAAATTTATTGTTGATGAAATAGAGAAATATAGTTCTTTTAATTGATAGCTGGCTGAACATTTCTAAGAGCTCCCTTCTTATTGTTATAAATATCTAACACCCTACATTTATTATGTCCCTAACAGAAGCTATAATTTTAGCCGGTGGTTTTGGCACAAGACTTCAAGGTGTTGTGAAGAATGTTCCGAAGCCGATGGCAGATATAAAAGGCAGACCCTTTTTAGGTTATATCATGGATTATCTATTAGAGCATGATGTAAATAGAATCTTGTTTTCAGTTGGATATAAGCATGAAATTATTAGAAACTATTTTGGCTCACGATATAAAAATCTGGAAATTGAATATGTGGTAGAAAATGAGCCTCTTGGGACAGGCGGCGCTATAAAAAAGGCAATGGAATTTGTTAAGGAAGATGATTTTCTGATATTAAATGGCGACACATTTTTTAATGTTGATTTAAAGAAATTATTTTTATTTCATCTGTCCAATGGTCCGACTCTAACTTTATCTCTAAAACCAATGAATAGTTTTGACAGATACGGAACTGTGATAATAGAAGGGAGCAGGATAACAGGTTTTGAAGAGAAATCCTTTAGAGACTTTGGCTATATAAATGGCGGTGTATATGCTGTAAATAAAGGGATATGCAAATATCTCAAACAATATAATGACAATTCCAGATTTTCCCTTGAGGTTGATTTTTTACAAAAAAATGTTAATTTTCTAAAAATTTCGGCATTTATCAGCAATGGTTATTTTATAGATATTGGAGTTCCTGAAACTTATGAAAAGGCGCAGAGAGAGTTAGATAACATCTTTAGAGGAGGAGTTCAATGATTATCTCAAGGACACCGCATAGAATATCTTTTTTTGGAGGAGGAACTGATTATCCATCATGGTATTTTGAGCATGGCGGTAAGGTTCTGGGTGCAGCAATTGATAAATATTGTTATATAACCTGCAGGGAGCTTCCTCCTTTTTTTAAACATAAGCACAGGTTTGCATATTCAAAAGTAGAGACAGTAAATAGTGTAGAAGAAATTCAGCACCCGTCTGTAAAGGAAATCTTTAAATATTTAAATATTAAAAAGGGGCTTGAAATTCATCATGACGGGGATATTCCCGCCCGTTCTGGTATGGGTTCAAGTTCATCATTTACTGTTGGTCTTTTGAAGACCTTGTATGCGTTTGATGGTAAAATTATTTCAAAGGAGGATATTTTTAAAACAGCAATAGATATTGAGCAAAATCTTATTAAAGAGAATGTCGGCTCTCAAGACCAGGTATGGGCAGCATGCGGTGGTCTAAATACAATTGAATTCTTACAGAATGGAGAAATTATTGTTGAGCCAATTATCATGAAAGAAAATCTTTTAAGAAGCTTTGAGAAAAAATTTATGCTTTTTTTTACTGGTATATCAAGATATGCATCTGAGATAGCAGGGGATAAAATACAAAATATACCAAAAAAGAAGGAGGAGCTCTTTAAGATGATGGAACTGGTTGATGAGGCATATAAGATACTTACTTCTGGGAAAGACAATTTTACTGATTTTGGGGAACTTCTAAATGAGACATGGCTGTTAAAGAAGAAACTGTCAAATAAGATTACCAATAATGAAATAGATGATATGTATGAGATGGCAATTAAGAACGGTGCAGTAGGCGGTAAACTGCTTGGGGCAGGGGGTGGAGGATTTGTCCTTTTTTATGTAGAGCCTGAAAACAGGGAAAGGGTTAAAGAGGCTTTAAAAGGTTATCTGCACGTTCCTTTTAGATTTGACTTTTCTGGTTCTGAAATCATAGTGTATAAGCCAAGCTATCAAAATAATAATGGCAATAATAATAAATGAGGTGAAACAGATGAGATATGAACTCGCAAGCTCAACGTGGGGAGAAGAGGAAAAACAGGCAATTCTTGAAGTAATGAATAGTAATATATACACCATGGGGGAGAAGGTGAAGGAGTTTGAAGAGAGGTTTGCAAAGTATTTTGGGATGAAGTATGCTGTAATGGTGAACTCAGGATCTTCAGCCAATCTTATTGCAGTAGCATCACTTTTTTATAAAAAAGAAAATCCCCTTAAAAGAGGCGACGAGGTAATAGTGCCGTGTATTTCATGGGCAACTACATTTCATCCTCTTTATCAATATGGGCTTAAACTTAAGTTTGTAGATATAGATTTGCATACGTTAAATTATGATATTGAGGAGCTGAAGAGGGCAGTGACCAAAAATACAAGAATGATAGTTGCGGTGAGTATACTTGGGAATCCCTGCCAGTTTGATGAAATAGCAAAGTTGTGTGAAAAAAATAATATGATTCTTTTTGAAGACAACTGTGAATCAATGGGCGCTAAATGCAATGGCAAATACACAGGTACATTTGGACTGGTAAATACATTCAGCACTTTTTTCTCACATCATATTTCTACCATGGAGGGCGGACTTATTCTGACCAATAACAAGGAGGTTTATAATATCCTGAAATCGCTTAGAGCCCATGGCTGGATAAGAGGACAGGATGAGGATAGCCCGATTTTTGAAAGGAGGGATGACGATTTTTTTGAGGCATATAGATTTATTTTGCCAGGTTTTAATGTAAGACCAACTGAGATTCAGGGAGCCATAGGTATAAGGCAGTTGTATAAACTGGAGGGCTTTATAAAAATTAGAAGGAAGAATGCGGAACATTTTGCAGAACTTTTTAAGGGTGATGAAAGATTTATAATTCAAAAGGAAATAGGAGAAAGCTCATGGTTCTGTTTTACAATGATTATAAATCCAGAATTAGAGATAGAGAGAAAGAAGGTTTTACAGAAATTAAAGGATGCCAATATAGAGCACAGAATCATAACAGGCGGGAATATATTGAGGCATGATGTTATAAAATATTATGATTATACTGTTACAAAATCAACAAATGCCGATATTGCCCATTACAACGGATTTTTTGTTGGGAATCATCCTTATGATATAAGGGATAAGATAGACTATTTGCATAAGACATTAAAAAATATATAAAGGAGGAGTAATTAGTGAATTACAATATCTTAGTTACAGGTGGAGCGGGTTATTTAGGTTCAATACTTGTTCCAGAATTATTGAAGGCTGGGCATAAGGTAACTGTATTAGATAATTTTATGTTTGGGCAAAACTCTTTACTTGAATGCTGTGCTTATGAAAATTTTGATGTTATAAGGGGAGATGCAAGGGAAACAGAGACTTTAAAGCCCCTTCTCAAAAAGGCTGATTATATCATCCCGCTTGCAGCATTAGTTGGGGCTCCACTTTGTAAGAGAGACAACATCGGAACTGTTACTATAAACAGGGATGCAATAGCCGCAATAGTAAAGCTTGCCTCAAAGGAGCAAAGTATAATTATGCCCACTACAAATAGCGGCTACGGTATCGGACAAAAGGGTGTCTATTGTACAGAGGAGACGCCTCTCAATCCAATTTCTCTATATGGAAAGGCAAAGGTGGAAGCAGAAAGAATAGTCCTTGAGAATGGAAATGCAGTAAGCCTAAGACTTGCTACTG